>NZ_JBLYNV010000066.1:0-29949 GCF_049310165.1 Endozoicomonas sp. ALE010
AGGCTCAGGTTGCAGCTGAGAAGGCCAAGGCTGAAGAAGAAGCCCGTCTGGCAAAACTGGAAAAAGAGCAGGAAGAAAAAGCGTGCAGAGACGATGTTGGATGCTGGGGGGGAACGCCATCTGATCACCGCCAGTATCGAGTGTGATGGTGCCATAGAACGCTTTGCCAAGTATGACGTTGAGTGGACCGATGGTTTGCTTGAATCAAAATTCAGCCGAGCGATCTGGAGCGATAAGGAAGCAGGCCATGTGAAATACGTTGGCGACAAAATCAAATTCCAGAACGGCTTTGGAGCCTGGCAAAACCATATCTACACATGCTACCTGGATACCAACACCAGGCAGGTTCTGAATGTAGAGGTGTTTCCCGGAAGGTTATAAATCTAACGTACCAAAACGACCTGATAAGTGACAAATGACCGGGCAGAAAACGTGAGAACAAAGCATGCTCGGTCGTTTGTAAAAACAAGAAGTTACAGGTAGCTATGAGAACAAAATATTAGTATTAAGTGATTGAATTATAATAAAAAATCGTTTCGTTCGGGACGAAAGGGTCGGAGGTTCGAATCCTCTCACGCCGACCAGAAGCCTTTCCGCCACATTCCTTTAAAGTCCGAAACCCCTTGATGTTACTGGCTTCTAGCCTATCTTTACTACCGCCACCATCGCACATAATTAATATCTCATCTTCATTTGGATAGTCTTTCTGTCCATGCTCAAGCCACCAGAGAGCAATGCACTCACAAGAAAATTCAGACGTGTCTTTACTGGTATTTAAATGAACCACTGACTTGTTTTTGCCCAAGTCGTATATCCCATGTGGTATAACTTTGCCATTGCCCTGACTGGGGAAATCGTGATCATTGACAATCGTTGGCTCAATAGCATCCGTCACCCCTTCGCGATAGAAATTACCCAATGTCTACTTCTTCTTGGTATCCATGCTAAGTACTGGCTTGCCTGCATCCAAATATTCCTGCTTCAATCTTTTAAGATTTCTGAATTGTGCGTCGCGATCTTTATTCTGCCCCATCGTTCTCTTTTTCTGAGGCTTACGACGACGGAAACCTTGTTCATAAAGCACCTTGGAGACGATATTCTTACTTGCCGGAGTGTCTGTCTTCTCAAGTTGTCGGGAAATATTTCGGCGGGATAGATTTGTCCATCGTACTTCCTGCCGCATAGGATCACCTGCGGTGTGATCGTGTAGAATACGGAGCACGTTCTCAACCAAACAGGGACATACCACCGTTAGTCTTCTTCTTCCCCCCCCCTTTTTTTACGAATCCGATTCGTAGTGAGCTGCTTTTTGGAATTAAGTTCAGTTATTCCGTGAGCAACAGTTTCCCGATGACAGCCCAGTAATCGAGATATCTACTCGATACCCTCATGACCTAACTTTACTGCTTCAATAGCAGCGTACCTTCGGCGATCTCTCTCATTGAGTGAGCAGAAAAAATCTACCATCTGAGTTTCAACTACTTCTGAATAATTACCCATGACCACTCGCATAGAAAAGATCATCAAAGAATATATTTATGGCTCTTTGCTATAGGCGAAATGTAGAAATTATTTCAGGACAATTACTAAATTGGCGAGCTATCTGCCAAGTCTTGATCCGATCTTGCGACGACTGTCTGGGCTAAACAATCAACTAAGAGTTCGCCATCCTGATCCTTGAAAATTGATCCATGGGGTTCACTTTTGAGGATGGAAGATAAAAAGTACGTATGATCCTTTGCGGATGCAAATCTTCCTGCCAGTCTCGGTTTTCTGTCCTGAGTATCGCCCTTCATGATCGGGTACACCTTTGGCTTTCATATAATGAAAAAATCTGGAGTTTTCTGAATCGTCATCTAGAGTGACTGGAATAGGTTCCTCTTCAGGTGCTCTGGAACTGACCAATTCAGCGTGCTACACGGCAAAACGGGATAAATAGTCTTTTTCAATCCAGCGCGGACGTTCCAGTTGAAAATGTTCTTCCAGCATCAGTTCGGTGCTGGTCAATGCGCCCTCCACCCAGCCTTGCAGATCGGAATAAGAGTCACCGCAAATGTGAATGGGTAAACCGGGCAGGTGGCGCATACGCTTTTGAGTAGTCAGGCTCTTTTGTCCGGGCTTCCACAAACTGTATCCTCCCCCATAGGGGTCTTGAGACCAATCCATGTAGGCCGCAGTATAAGGTTTCGGAATGTATTTCAAGTCATGAAGCACCTTGAGTTCCTTTTGGGCTTGCACAACCTGGTTATTGGTGGCCCGGCTCTCGTTGGGAAGAGGGCTCTGTCCCACCGGAACAAAGGGGTTCTCTGCTCCGGCAAACTCATTCCCTCTGGCCAGGGGATGCCAGTAATCCAGCACCCGGCCATCGGTATAGGCTGCCAGCAACAGGGCGTTGGTGTTGCCAGCTTCACCGGCAGGTCGATCCTCTTCTGTACCAAAATAATAGGACTGTTTGATCTGAAGGTCAGTCACCGACTTACCCCCTCTGATCCCGAGCACCTTCCACCAAGGGTAAGGGTAGCCAAGATAAAGTTTAATGGCCGGTTTTGAAATGACTGAGTCAATGTCCGACCGTATTTCGGGGGTGCGTAAATGAACTGAATCCTGATCCAGTAGCTCCAGTGAGCGTTTTGGTAACCCTAAAATGGCGTGCCGGGCATTAACCACCATTCTGGTACCCCGGGCATTCTCGAACACGAGTTTAACCCGGGTCTGTCCCTGCTGTTTAAATGGGGTTATGGTGCATAGCCTTTGACGGGAGTGGTACCGGCCTCCTTGATTAATAAATCCTTGCACCAGGGCTTCGGGTAATGATTGAAAGCCGGTTGCAATCATCCTTGAGGGAACATCCCAGCCCGGTGCATTATTTCTGAAGACATCCATCGCCACGGCGGCATTCCAATTGCGAAAAGGAGCGTCGTAACCCCCGGCATCATTGATCAGTTCAATCGCTTCTCTGGACAGTACCCAGTCCATCAGACTCCACCATCCGTACTCATAGAGCCTTTTTCCTTCCAGGGTATGGGATTGTCGGAAAGCTCTCCACTCATCAGGGGATGCACGGACGCTTTGAGGAACCAGCGTATCGATCACATATTGAATCAGTTCGCCAGGTGTTTTACCCCGCTCATTGAAACTCAGCCGGTAGGGGACTTTATCCGGATCACGAAAGTCCAGGTCACGGAGATGGTGGTTGCGCACAAAAGAAATATTGCCCTGTGTGCCACTGCCCGGAAAGTCAAGAGTGGGTAAGCCCAAAGCGTTGACCAGTTCCCGGGTCACTGCATGACTGGAAAAGTAGCGCATGCCCCCCAGTTCTGCCGGTACGTTGGGCATTCCGGGCATCTTGAGGGAGTAAAGACGGCCGCCAATCCGGTCACTCATTTCAAACAGGTCAATTTTCTGGTGTTCAGGAGCCGAAATTTTATCCCTTAAGCGCCATGCTGAATAAGCGCCGCCCACTCCTGCCCCAACAATCGCAATATCTGTCTCGTAGGCTTCCTGATTCATTATTTTTGGATATCCTGATCAATTGAGCCCGGTTGGTTGTTATGAAATCATGGGAGGAACCGGTTTGTTATCCATGATGCCAGCACGGGGAGCAACAGTGATGACCTTTCTGAAACAACGAAGTGATCCTGATTCATTCCAGAGTGCATATCTGACTGAAAAAGGGCATCACCAAAGGGGATATCGGCAGGGAAAAATAGTCATTAATGTAAATGATAGGCAGAAAATTGAGGATAAAAATTTGGTTTTGTGAGGTGAATAGCGGGGCTATTTGCCGAACAAAAGAGGATTTTTAGATCAATTTGCTGTCGCCGCACGACTGCATGGATGCAGGAGCTAGAGCAACGCAGGAGCAGTTGCCGTGTAGGGCAGTCTATTCTCGGTCAGCCTCCTGGAGGCGGATTTATGCCTGGTCGATACATTCTCGTACACCGGGGGGGGAGGGCGTTGTTGGCCAGGGGCAGGTTGTTTTCCAGTGTTTACCATGAAGTTGCTGCCCCCTTTTGCCATACTCGCTTGCTTGACCCCCATCGGTTCGTAAAGGCTATCGATGGATTCATCCTCGTTCAGTTCATCCGGACGGTCAGGGCGTTGTTGGCCAGGGTCAGGTTGTTTTCCAGTGTTTACCATGAAGTTGCTGCCCCCTTTTGCCATACCCGCCTGCCTGACCCCCATCGGTTCGTAAAGGCTATAGATGGATTCATCCTCGTTCAGTACATCCGGACGGTCAGGGCGTTGTTGGTCTGATTCTTTTCCAGCGTTCGCCATGGCGCTGCTGCATCCTGTTGCCGTGTTCTCCGGTCTGACTAACAGCAGATCGCAATGGTTCTGAGGAGGAGCAGGCAGTGGTCTACCAGTCATGGATCTGTCGTCGGGTTGCCACGGCATGGGGTGGTTACGGCCAGCCCTGGCCGATGATCTTTGGTTGCAATAGCGGTAGGTGTACACACCGATCAGCACAACAAACAACGCGCCCAGGGTGATACAGGCTAAAACGACAGTATTTAGATTTAGTGATTGCACTAACGGTGTTGATTTGGCAAAAGTGGCAGAATCCGGGGAGGAAAAGGTCATGCCTGGTGTCGTGGCCCCAGTTGTTGGGGGCGTTGTAAGTGTGATAGAACCCGGGCTGGAAACGTTCATGGTGGTGCCTGGCACCGTGGCCAGCGTCTCTGTGACAGGAGATGATGGAAGGGCATTAGTACCATTTGATGTATCAATACCAGTATTAACAGCTTGGCAATCCCGCGTTACCAATCGGCGGTCAAGATCTTCACAGAATAGAGTATTATTTAGCCAATGAATACACGCTTGGCGGTTGTATGTTTGCTTTATACCATTAATACTGACATTACAAATAACTGGGTTATCTCCTCCATTGATCTCCGGGGAGGGAGCATTATCAGTACTGTTAACGAAGCTGTTAATCACCGTAGTGTTGGCAGTACTTCCTTTTCCCTGAATGGATCCTGCGCCAATACCAGCATTTGCCTCTTTGCCTGAGGTTATCACCGTGCAGTTCACCGCTGTCGTGTCGATAACATTTGCTTTATTCTTCCTTGCTCCCACCCCAATACCGGCATTCGCCTTTTCACCTATCACCCAGCAGTTCACCGCTGTCGTTTTTATAACATTTCCCTCTATATCATTTCCGCCTGCCAGATATCCCGCCCCAATACCGGCATTCGTCTCTTTAATACCGGCATTCGCCTCTTTACTTGAACCTGAGGTTTTCACCGTGCAATTCACCGCTGCCGTTTCGATAACATTTCCTTTTCTCTGATGTCCCGCCCCAATACCAGCATTCGCCTTTTTGCCTGAGGCTCTCACCCGGCAGTTCAACGCTGTCGTGTTGGTAACAGTTGCAAGGTACGATCTTCCCGCCCCAATACCAGCATTTGAATACTCTCCGGAAGCTGACACCGTGCAGTCCACCGCCGTCGTGTCGGTAACAGTTGCATGGGACCTTCCCGCCCCAATACCGGCATTTGCATCCTCACCAGAGGTTGTCACCGTGCAGTTCAACGCTGTCGTGTTGGTAACAGTTCCTGTTAACTGATATCCCGCCCCAATACCGGCATCTGTTTTATTACCGGAGGTTTCCACCCTGCAGTTTGCTGCTGTTGTGTTGGTAACTGTTCCTTTGTTAATTTTGCCCACAGCAACAGCTGCGGTTGCATTTTCACCCCTGGTAGCAACGCAAGCACGTTCAACGTGAATATTGCTGATCCTGGCGTCGCCTGACATTTCACAAGCCGCTACCCCGGCCGGAGCTGTTGAATTTATATTGGCATCAATAAGACTCAGGTTCTCGATACTGCCCTCAGCGGAGAGGTGTTCTACCAGGCACCGGAAAAGGTTGCCAATGGTATGGCCATTGCCGTCCAACTTGCCGGTAAACGGATGGGTTTTATTACCAATGGGTTGGGTTAACTGGCTACCATCAATATCTTTAGTCAGTTGATATTTATTGCCGCATGATTCCACATCATGGCAGACCCTGCTCAGAGTCTCGGCATCCGCCACCTTAACCCAGGGGGCGGTGTCAGAGGTGGCTGCTGGTGCTGATCCGCCGACCGAGGAAAGGCTGGCCAGAGCTCCCAGTGCCAGGGACGTTTTTGGTAACTGGCCAGCCCGGTGCGTTGTGGTAACGGGTTTACCGGGCTGTTGTCGTGGGTTCTTTGAGGTTTTTCTGGTGTTGTTTTTAGTGTTTTCCGGGGGGGCGTCCGGTGTATTTTCCCTGTGCGTGCCAGGTTCGGGTACCAAACCGGCGTGGGCAGTGACCGAGTTAAACTGATCGCTGGCAAACTGCCCCGCGACCGCGAGGTTGACAAGATAGCCCAGCGCATTATTGATTGTCGGAGGCAGGTTGGCACAGGCTGCTATCGCCCGTCCTGCCAGTGTGATGAACTGCAGGTAATCACTGGTCTGGCCATCACGGCCCGGGAAATCAATGCCAGCAGCAGAGTCAGCAACATCCGGTACTGGCGGCCGGGAATTGGTTGGGTCATAGTGGGGGTTTAGCGACTGAACAAATGCACTGACTGCGGATTGGGCCACCCCAAACCCTCTCCATTGGCCCTCTGGTTGTGTGGTCGGGGTTGTCACCGGTTGCGGGTCAATGGTAGTGCCTGCCGAGGGTACGCCTGGTGGCCGTATCAAAACCAATACCTCATAACAAAGTTGTTTACGGCGATATCGATCCACTGTCTTGCAGAGTAAATACCCGGAGGAGTGAAACAGGTGGACCTTTAACGTTTAACTGCTTTTGACGTGTAATACTGACGCTGTACGTACGCTACTCGAGAAGAAATAATAGCCAGTGCTATAGCAGTGGTGAGAATTGTTTGAATCACATACGCCTTTTTTTACTATGAAAATGCAGATATCTGTTGATTAAATCGGGGCTCCAGCGCTGGACATATATTATCCTTCAGATTGTTGGCCGAGGTCATGTTCTTTTCCGGTGTTCGCCGTTGAGTTGCCCGCTGTTGCCATATTCGCCTGCTCGACCAACACCGGTTCAGCGGATTGATACTCGGTCAGTACCTGGTACACAAGGCTGTCAGAAAAAACTGTGTCATTATGAATCTTGAATGTGTTCAAAAAGAAAGTCCTGACACCAGCTCCCCTCTAAAGGGGATATCGGCAGGGAAAAATAGTCATTAATGTAGATGATAGTGAGGACAAAACCATTTGCCTTCAGCTGCTCAGTGCAACTTGCTGGCAATATAACGGTTCAAACTTACACCGGATTCTGCCGCCTGAATAACCAGATGTCGATGAGTTTCCGGTGGTACTCTTAGCAACACTTTGCCGCTGTAGTCCCTGATGGAAAAAGGCTCCGGGATTGTCTCGTTAGCCGCTTGCATATCCGCCACGGTGTCTGATACCAGTTTCCGAATACCGTTCAGCGCTGCTATCTGGTCTTGTTCCAGCCAGCTCAGGCCGGGAAACTCAGAACACAAGCCCACATATTCCTGATCTTCTTCAGACCAGGTGACCCGATAGGTGTATTTGTCGGTGGATTTATTCATTGCTTTCTTGCTCCATACGTTCTATTGCCTGCAACACTTGTCTTACCTGATAAGGTTTTGCCTTGCCCTTGCTGTCCTGAATATTCACCCTTGGATCCCCTTGCCAGGGAGTTCTGTAAACCCGATGGCTTGAACCTGTTTGTCGGGGAGCCCCAAAGTATGCATCGCAGACTTTACATAAATCCTTGAATCTGACGCCCTTGGGGTTTTTGCTCATCAGTTCGAGAATATCAGATATACTTGCCATTAATTGATAGTAGCACTATTGATACTGATTTCAATACCCCTAACAAGTCAAAAAAGTCAAAAGGAACTTAATGTTTCGGATAACCAGTAATATCCCGAATGGATTTATACAGCGGCTGCAGGCGTTTATAGATCTTTTTATAAACCTCATTGTACAAACGGTCATACAGCTGCATGGTTGGCAGGTCTGGCTCAAACACATCGCCTACCCGGGTCATTTTATCAATGGCTTCGTTATAGTCTTTATGAATGCCAAGGCCGACACAGCAGTTAATGGCTGCCCCAAGGCCGGAAGCTTCGTAGGTGTGTGGCCGTTCTGCCTCCATGCCAAAAATATTGGCCGTCAGTTGCATGGCGGCATCACTCTGGGATCCACCACCGGAGACCCGTAGCCGGGTGATCGGTGTGCCACTGCGTTTTTCAATCTGCTCTTTACCAGATCGCAGTTCGTAAGCCAGTCCTTCCAGAATCGCACGGTAAATATGCGCCCGTTTATGAACATCGCCAAAGCCAATAAAAGCGCCTTTGCCTTCAGGGCCGGGTTGACGTACGCCCGGGGACCAGTAAGGTTGCATCATCAAGCCCATTGAGCCCGGTGGTACCTGGGTTAACAGGGCATCGAAAAGCTGCTCGGGCTCTACACCCAACTCTTTTGCTTTACGCTGCTCGGCCTGGGCCAGCTCATTTTTAAACCAGCTGACCATCCAGAAGCCCCGATAAATCATCACCTCAGTGTTGTAACGCTTAGGCATCGCCGCTGTGTAGGGTGGAATAAAGGGAACTGTTTCAAAATATCGGGACGTTGTCGTACTGATGGTGGCTGTAGTGCCAAAACTCAAACAGCCAATATGAGGGTCAACACCGCCTGCGCCCAGGACTTCGCAGGCCTTGTCGGATGAGGCTGCGATCATTGGTAACCCCGCAGGCAGACCGGTATGCTCCGCAGCTTCAGCCGTAATATGACCTAACCGCTCGCCGGGTTGTACCAGTTCCGGCAACATGTGTCGTCTGGCGGCCAGCAGTTGCCATTTCAGATCGTGCTTGCCAGCCCATTTCTGACGGCGATAGTCATAGGGCAGATAACCGGCCACTGAACCACAGGCGTCTTTCATTTCGCCAGTCAGTTGATAGGTCAGGTAGCCGGATAAATTTACATAGTAACGGGTCTTCTGCCAGATATCGGGCTGATGTTGTATGATCCAGTTATCACGGGCTTTGGCGCGCAGATCTTCGATCAGGCTGGTCAGGCCGATGGTCTTGATTAACAGTCCCCAGAGGCCGCCAACGGGCTTTTCCGGTTCGGCTTTACGCTGATCCATCCAGACAATGGCGGGTCTCAAAGGCTTTTTATCTTCATCCAGGTTAATCATGGTGTAGCGCTGTGTGGTCAGTGCCATACCTTTGATCTGCCCGGGCGTTACAATGCCCTGGTCCCATAACGCTTTACAGGCTTTTCCAAGTTGCTGCCAATAGTAGTCAGGGTGCTGTTCTGCCCAGCCGGGGTGTTGTGAAAAATAGGCCTCCAGCGCAACTTTGCTTTTGGCGATCTCATTGCCGGCACTGTCAAATACCAGGGCCCGAATGCTCTGTGTGCCATTGTCGATGGCCAGCACATAGTCTGAATCACTCACTACACACTCACTTCTTGTTTCTTATTATCGAGTATCAGCGTTCTTGCGCCGTTTCGGAATACTGTAATAAGTGTTCCAGATGGATTGATAACGGGTGACTTCCTGTTGCCAATGCTGTTCGCTCCAATCCAGTTCTTCCTGGCAGATGGTCTTGATTCTGTCGGCAAAAATCAGGCCTCCCTGTTCCAGCAGCAAGCCCAGGCGGGTACGGCGGAGTAGAAGATCATCCAGGTGCACAACGGCTTCATTGCCGGCCGACCAGCGCAACTCGGCCCAGAGGGCACGGGCACCGGGAATAACGTCCTGTTCATCGGGTTGGATCTGTGTCAGTAAACGATCAGCGTCCATGCCGTAATGGCCCCGGATACGTTTCTTTAAATAGTCCGGCAGCTTGTTAAACAGAGAACTATCAGGCTCGTATTGAGTAAACATATCCGCGCCGGTATCACTGAAATCAACGCCGGGCAGGTACTCTTCAGCTGCTTTTAATACATCCAGGGCAATCAGCCGGAAGGTGGTCAGCTTGCCCCCACTGACGGTCACCAGCCCGTTATCGTTCCAGATACTGTGGTCACGTTTTTCTTTTGACGGGTTCAGTGTCCCGGAGCTGACCAGCGGGCGTACACCGGCCCATGAAGATATAATATCCTGTTCGGTTAACCCGGCTTTCGGGAACTGGGCGCAGGCGGCTTGCATCAGGTATTCCAGTTCATCACGGGTCATGGCTACTTCATGGTTGCCAATAACGCCGTTGTCCAGGTCGGTTGTCCCGACCACGGTTCTGCCTTCCCAGGGGTAAATAAATATGGGTCGTTTATCATCCGGGTGCATGGCGGTGTATGACTGAGCCACCGGCAGTCGCCAGCCGGGTACGACAATATGGCTGCCACGGGCCGGGCGAATATGCTGCTCTGAGGTCATCTCACCCCGAAGTTGATCACCCCAGGCACCTGTGGCATTGATCACCACTTTGGCTTTCACCGGCATTACCTGACCGGTTTCGGTATCCTTCAGTTGAGCACCCGTCACCTGACCATTGTGTTTAATCAGCGCATCGACACCAACATAATTTATTACCGTAGTACCGTCTTTCTGAGCTTCGCGCAAAACCCGGATAACCAGGCGTGAGTCGTCGGTAATGGCATCGGCAAACTGGGTGGCACCGAGCAGCTTGTGCGCATTAATGAGTGGGCTCAGGTTTTCAACGTCGTGTGATTTATGAAATTTACGGTAACGCTTACCGGCAAAAAAATCATAAATACGCAGCAGAATATTGAAGACCAGCGGCCCTGGAAACCCACCTTTGTAATGGGCCATCAGATAGCCCATTTGATCAACAAGGCCGGGAGCCTCTTTCATCAGGCGTTCCCGTTCGGAAACTGAGTGCATGGTGGTTTTGATATCGCCGGAAGCGATGTAGCGTAGGCCGCCATGGATCATTTTTGATGAACGGCTGGAGGTTCCCCAGGCGAAATCCTGACGATCAACCAGCAGCACCTTCAGGCCCCGGCGTGCCGCTTCACGGGCAATGCCAGCACCGGTGATGCCGCCACCGGCCACAACGATATCCCATTCTTTGTCAGTATTGTTTTTTAACGCTTCCAGTAACTGATTCCGGTTACCTGTCTGCCAGGATTTCTGCCACATGGGTTGGGTACCTGATTAATTCAACTTATTCGCTGTCCCGGAGTAACACGCCGGGGTTCAGTCGTTTGTCCGGGTCAAAGTCATGCACCAGGGTGGCAATCATCCGCATCCCCAGCTCACCTTTTTCTGTCGGCATATAAGGCGCGTGGTCACGGCCAGTGCCATGCTGGTGGGAAATGGTGGCATAGCCTTGGGCAATCACTTCAGAGGTTTTGGCCTTCAGTTTTTTCCAGCGTGCCAGAGTGGCTTCGTAGCTGTCAGCGCAGCGGAAGAAATAGGTGGTATAGATACTCGACCCCTGACCGTAGATATGGGAGAGGTGAGTGAATGCCATGACATTTTCCCCTTCATCCTTTAAGGCGTTTTCCAGGCTCGCTTCCATCTGATGCATCAGGCTGTCTACATTCTCCCAATCGGTGGAGGTCTCCAGTGTATCGACTGCTATGCCCCGTGCCCAGGTGGTTTCCCGCAGATAAGGGAATTTGAAACGGCCATGTGCCCAGATGGTGCCCATGATATTGGCCAGTGCACCACCAACACCGCCATGTTTTTTCAGAATCTTGCCCAGCTGTTTCAGGGCTACTTTATTTTGGTATTCAGAGCCGGTCACGCCAAAGGTCAGCATGCAGCGATTGTCGTCCAGCCCGCGAAAACGCAGATAGCCATCCAGCAGTTTGAACTGTGTCAGTGAGGTACCAAGATGAGCGTGGGCGCGGGCCTCTTTAGCGTTGCTGACCCGCATCATGGAGAGCGGGATCTTCTGCTGTGCAACTTCCCGGGCGACGGCTTTACCTGCCTGCCAGTTTGGCATAAAGCAGACCATAAACTTTTCTTCTTCTGCTGCACGTTGTACGCGTACTTTCACTTCGGTAAAGATACCCAGGCGGCCTTCGGTGCCCATGGTGAGCTCACGAATGTCCGGCCCTGCGGAAGAGGCGGGAATCGAAGGAATATCCAGTGTGCCCTGCAGGGTTTCCATACGGCCACCGGCAAACATCTGTTCAATACGGCCGTAACGGAGTGACTGTTGGCCTGAAGAGCGGGAGGCGATCCAGCCGCCAATGGTGGACAGTTCCCAGGATTGGGGATAGTGCCCAAGGGTATAACCCCGTGCCTGCAGCTGTGCTTCAACCTGTGGTCCGGGAGTCCCTGCACCAAAGGTGGCAATCTGGCTCTCTTCATTCAGATCCATTAACTGGTTCATGTGACCCATATCAATGGTCAAAATGGCTCTGGTATTTTTCTGTGGCGTGATGTGTCCGGCAACGGATGTTCCACCGCCATAGGGAATCACAATAAAATCGTGCCGGACCGCAAGGGCAAGAAGTTCGCGAACCTGTGCACTGGTTTCCGGATAGGCGACACCGTCCGGAAAAACCCCAAAATCACCACTGCGCATGGCCAGCCAGTCCGGAAAGCTCTGGCCACGGGCATGGCGAACCCGATCTTCTGCAGCAGTGACAATCAGTGGATGTTCAGGCAGACGGGACGCTGGTACCCTGGCTATCACACTCTCCAGGGTGGCATCTTTCAAGGGGGTCGGTTCGCCGATAATACGGCGAATCAATGCATCCCCATGGTCGGAGACTTCCTTAACGTAACTCTCATCACCCCAGCCATTCCAACGGCGCATGGTCTACCCCTGTTCTTTTTATTCTGCTAATGCGCATAACTGCCATATAGAGCCAGGAAGCAGCTAACGCTTATAAACTGACGACGGTGTCTGTTTTTAGAGTTGCTAATGTAGCAAGTTGGGTTGTTATATTTCAACAATCAGTAAGGAACAAACCATACAATATCGTTAATGACAAAGACTCCAATGTTTATGATTGAGTGGAGGGGTAAGCTTAACACCAGGCCTTAAACAGGAATGTTAAGTGCCATCAACCCCAACGCCCATTGGCCGATGACCTGTTACAACCTCTAACTCAGGGCCATCCAATGAATGAACTGATTACTTCACTTCAGGCAACTCCCCCTTCAACCTGGCAAATCCTCTCTTTGTGTGCCCTGGCTTTTGCCCTGTTTATGTCATTGATACCTGGCAAATGGGACCCCACCCGTTTTATCAATGATAAGGTGAAACATGTGCTCACCTTTATGGTGCTCTCTCTGCTGATCGATCTGGCATTTCCAGCGGCCAGCGTCTGCTGGTGGAAACCGGCAGGGCTGATGGCGTTTGGCGTGTTTATCGAGGTCTGTCAGCACATGACCCGTTATCGCCGTTTCAGTTTTGGCGATATTATTGCCAATGGGGTGGGTATCGGGCTTTATATGGGGATCAGTCTCGGTATCCCTGCATTGGTCGCCTCTGAAGGTGGCTGCCAGCCCTGGCCTGAATGTATGAGTGTGTTGTTTAACCTTTAGCCATTGAAAAAGTGAACCTGGTCCTTGAGCAGGGCCAGCCACCTGTTTCTGTGACCATAAGCTGACAAGGCTTGGTCAGCATGGATTTGCCATTGTTTTCCTGGTCTAAAGTCTGCAAAATCACCGGGCATCGGTTTAAATGAATCAACAATAAAAATGCACAACGGCTATTTTGATGTTTGAACTTATTGGATTGGTAAGCACCGTTTTATGTTGTCTATTGCTTCTTTCTATCGCAATCTGCCAGGGCGTCCATTTAAAAAGAAGTGCACTTCGCCTGCCCGAGGCCAGTGGTAAACGGCTGCAGGCCAGAGGCTCGGATTTTTCAATTGTTCATGTGGGTGAAAGCCCTGTCGCCGGGGTGGGGGTGGCAGAGATAAGACAGGGGCTGACCCACCAGGTTATCAGGAACCTGACTCAGGATCGGGGTGTGGAGTTTGATTGGGAAATACTGGCAAAAAATGGTGCCAGAGTGTTCGACTCATTAACCTTTGAGGCGACCATTAAAGAACCGGATCTGTTGATCATCAGCTTTGGCGTCAATGATACGACCAGATTTACCTCAGGCTCGGAATTCAATAAACATATGCAGGCGTGTGTCCATCGCTTTGCTTCCGACAATACCAGGGTATTTATCACATCAATTCCAAAGATCAACCGGTTTCCCCTGATTCCAGCCCCATTAAGCTGGTTGTTGGGAGCAAAGGCCTACTTGCTGGACAGACAGTTGCAGAAGCTTTGCCAGCAGGAGGATTGGACGTATATCCACAGTGGCACGAATCCTGACGCTTCGTTGATGGCGGAAGATGGTTATCACCCTAATGAGTCAGGGTGTCAGGTCTGGGCAGGAATCATTGCGGACAAGATAATAGATACCCGAAGCCACAGGGTTTAACGACTAATTAATTGCCAGGTATTGATACGTATCAATATGCGTATTGATAATTTGTCTAATAATCAGCCTGTTGATTGGTCATTGACTGTCACGATTCTGTCATCTTTTCAGTGTTAATCTGCCCTTGTTGATGGCATTAACAACACCAATAAAAGTGATCGTGCACAGTCAAAATTAAGAACGGAAACTATCATCAGCAATGTTGAGAATTGAGAAATATACGCTCAGAGATGGGCAGGCAGGTTGGCAGGCGCATCTGGTAAAACCTGATTGTTCGAAAATACACGAAACTCGTCGTTTTAGCTATTCAGACTACGGCGACCTTGCATTTCAGGAAGCATTAGACTGGCTTGAGCGTCAGTACTATCAGCCCGTTGCCAATGATTCCAGTGATCAATGCCCGGTGCTGGCCAGAAACGAATCACACTGAGTTTTTTATCTTCAGGGAATGGAGTGTTTGCTATGGATGGCAACTTTTACCGGGAGAAAGAAAAAGCATTTCGCCACAAATCTTCAGCTCTTGCCTTGCATTGCTAATTTTTACCAGTCAGGTAGAGTTGGAAGCGCGTATAAGCAAATATATATTGCCTGAAAAAAAGGGGGTGGCGACATGTCCCGGACAATAAAAGGCTTGATAACGGCTATTATGGCAACAGTATTGTTGCAGACCAATACTGCGGCTGCAGCCCAGAATGATAACCATGTCTACGCCGGGTTGGGCTGGACCGTAAAGCATGGCTGGATACCCTCAGCCATTATCGGAGTTCGTAGCGTAGATGTGGATGGTATTAAGGATGTAACCGGTGTTGATCTTTCCCTCTCTTATCACTTCACCGATGGCTTTGATAAGTTCCTCCTGAAAGGTGTTCGGGGTGAGATTGACTGGCAGGCGGAATTAGGCGCTGGCTATGATTTTCAGGGACAGTCTCTGCTGGTGATCGGTGGTGTGCAGGGTCGTCTGGTTAATTATTCTGTGGATGTCTCTCTGAATGGTGATATTGATGCTGGCCTGACAATCAATAGCATTGATAAATATGACTGGGAGCCATAGTTATTAAATTGACCATAAAAACCTCAATGGCAGTTGACGGCGTTCGGAAAATAGGGATAATACGCCTCCACTGGCTCAGCGCAACGTCGGTTGCAGTAGCGGTGAGTTAACGGGGTATAGCGCAGTCTGGTAGCGCGCCTGCTTTGGGAGCAGGATGTCGGGAGTTCGAATCTCTCTACCCCGACCAGATCAGGTAAAGCCCATGCTCTTGAGTATGGGCTTTTTTGTTGCCTGAAGTATATTCCGCAGCTAATTTGCGGAAATCACCACTGTAAAAAGATGGGTGGTTTGCTAAAGTATCAACCGTTCCGGTATGGCGGTGTTTCAGGAAGTATCACTGTCCATGATGTCCGGAACACTGTTTTTATTCATAACCTGGTTATGAATTTCGGGGTATAGCGCAGTCTGGTAGCGCGCCTGCTTTGGGAGCAGGATGTCGGGAGTTCGAATCTCTCTACCCCGACCAGATTTGTTTTTTTATTGGCCAGCATCATGCTGGCTTTTTTTTTTATTTTCAGAGATGTCGCCTGAATTTTAAGCCATCAGTTGTTCTATCATATTCACTTCATCATCCGTCAGTGGCGTCTGCAAACAATTCAGATCCTGTTGCATGTGTTTTGTATCACTGGTGCCTGTTAAGACAATCATCCCCATTTTTAATGCTGCCTGAAAAATGACCTGTGGTCCGGTTAATCCTGTCCTCTTCATAATGGTCTGACATTCAGGCATTGCCAACAGTTGGGTGTTGGCTGTCAGTAACGAAAACCCCTGGTAAAGAATGTTATGTCGATGGCATAGCGCACGGATATTGGCGTCCCATCCGGTTCTGGCAAAGCAGCGGTTCTGCACCAGCATGGGCTTGATCGCCGCATGGTGGTTCAGGAGCTCCAGCTGTTGGTGATTTACATTGCTGACCCCCAGAAGTTTGATTTGGCCGGACCGATAGAAGCCTTCCATTGCTTCCCAGACGGCAAAGTCCCGGTCACTGAGTCCATGTGACCGGGATGGACCATGCAGCAGATAAGCATCAAGGTAATCCGTGTTCAAGTGCTCCAATGATGAGAGAAGGGACTGCTCAACCTGAGTTTTGGTATCGGCTTCAGGATGGTAGGGCAGACGGTTGTCCTGTCCTTCAGCGTAGGTAAATTTCGTTTGCAGGAAGAGGTCTTCACGGCACTTGCCACTGGTTTGGTAAAAGTTCTGCAGAGCTTCCCCAACCCCTTGCTCAAAATAATGTTTGCGCTGATTGGCGGTGTCTATGGCTGTGAAACCGTTATTCAGGGCTTTCAGTGTCAGCTCGGAGGTGGCCTGTTCTTTCCAGGCCGTGCCATAGATAAAACGGGGAACACGGGTATCGTGCAGCGTAAACGGATGGGTTTCCTGTTGTTCGGTCATCTCCTTGCCTCCCCTGGAAATTATTGGCGATATTATGACTTGTCTGGATTCGGTTCAAGCCGCTTCCCTAATACGGGTGAAATGACGTTATAAATATCCCTTGCTACACTGTAAAAAAAGGAGTTTTTTGCATGTACAGGGAGCGTAGTTTTGCCCAAGATATCTTCTGCTGTAAAAATACCAAGGGTGCCTGAGCCGGTAGAAGGAATTCAGGTCAATTGCTGCCAGAACCCCATCTGCAAAAACTTCCAGATTCCCCCATCCATCCCCGACCCCGAAAAAGTACGTCGAAACACTGATGACCAATACCGGGTAAGTGGCTCAGCAATGGTGAAGAAGTCGGCGTAACCTGCTGTACCACAAACCACGAATAGCCCAACTGCTGCCGATGCTCCGCCCGCTGCCCAATCACCACACGCCACGGTTCCGCGTAGGCAGAGTTCAAATAATAATGAGCAACTTGTGCGGCAAGCAGCCTGGTGCGCACATGCCGGGTTTGTTTGGCGGTATTTCCGTCAGTCAGCACCAACATGGCAGCAGTAGCAGAAAAAATAACCAAAGCCACCATCACTTCCATCAGCGTGAGCCCTTTGTGCTTACTCCATGATAGCAACATCAGATAAACCGTCGCTGCCTATAGTGATACGCTTGGCATCACCAGAGCCTGAGATACTTAATTGAAAAGGCGTCACCTGTCGGTCACGAAAGAAAACCAGATCAGGGATAACGGCTTCGCCAGTGTTAACTGGCTCCTGGAAATGGCTCACGCTCAAACGGACCAACAGATTTTCCGGTAGGCGGTATGGCTGAAAAGAGGGTTCTGCAACAGGCTGCCAGCGCATACGATTGTCATTAAGCTGCCACCACATAAAGATTCCCATCGTCAATCGACAACCCCAGCTCACGGTTTTGCGCCACCGCTTGATCCCTGGCGCTGGTCATCATCACGATCAGCCGCTGCGCCTGGGCAGCGGGTAAATTTTCATGGTGGTTCTGAAGCCGATTGATTAAGGTAAGGCTGAGTAAGACACCCGTAATCACAACCACACCAGTAGCTCGATGAGAGTGAATCCTTTCTGGCCTGTTGATTCTGAACAGCCCGGTATCATAGTGACATCTTTACGTTATTATCATTACTTTGTCGTTCAAGCAGTTATGGTAATGCATCCTGCATGCGGGTAACACCGGCAAATTCACTCTCCATAGCAAACACTGAAGTTCTGAGACTCAATACTCAGCACTGGCAGCCTGCCAACCAATGAAAAAGCGACCCAATGAAACTTCACAACCCTGAACACCAAATCGAATATGGTCTATAATCAGTCTATTAATAGACCATTAAAGGAAAAGTCCATGGAAACCCAGACGTTAAGCTACCTGAAGCAAAATGCCGCCAAACTCAATGTGGATGATGGCCCGCTGAGAATCACCCAGCATGGCTTGCCGGTTTATCGAATCTACTCCGAACAGGAAGCCAAAATGCGGGATGAAGCCATTGCCCTGCTTAAGCTGGTCAATCGGGCAGAACGAGACATACGCCAGGGCGAAACCCTATCCACGGAAGAGGCGATCCAGAGATTACGTAATGAATGAGCCGGTCATCGTAACAATCACTGAAACCGGTTTTCAAACCCTCAGTCTGTTAAAAGGCTATATGAGTGCTTTTTTTGAGGAAGAAGAGTTAAACGCACTGTTGACTGAGCTACTTATCAACACAGAACAGCGGATAAAAGAAGTTGCTATACGCCCGGTATGCCCGGAACTGGCACTGATTGGCATCCACGACTACTGGCAACTGAACCTGATGCAGAACTACAAAGTGATTTATCGTTTTGATGAATCAACAGGGACGGCATTCATCATTGCTTTCATGAGGCAAAAACAAAGTGCTGAAAAACTATTGGTGGATCTGGCGTTGATGTGAAGGAAGAAAGGCTTCCATGCCGAACATGGAAGCGATACTCAGGGTGCTTTATTTCATCTCTAAAGCCACAACTTTTTCTAGCTCGTAACTGTCACTGGAGTCAACAATTACAGTAACTAGTGCCTCCCCCTTGAACCAATAATGTGGAACGTATATTTCTCATACGCAGATTTTTCAGGAGATGCATGTACACTAATTTTTTCTTTTAATTTAGCCGCCGCATTTTCACCAACCAGGCGCATAACCTCTTGTTTGCTGAGCACCCACAGCTGGATACTTTCTCTCTTTGGATCATTATCAAGCGAGTATCTAACCAAAGCTTGAAAGCCAGCGACTAGCAAGAATAAAACAATAACAATTTTTACTTTGCCAGTAATAACAGGTAATTTTACCAATTTGAGTAACTCCCAATTTCTACACCTGCAGATACGCCCAGCCGTGCACCAAGTCCCATGGTATTGTTACCATCAATTCCGCCCCAATCAGACCTTTGCGTGAACCACCCTCCAACTGGTGTTGTAATAGCATTCCCACTGGTAGCTGACGCAGTAACACCTCGGCTCACAGGCCCATATCCAACTCCAGCAGAAGCAGTAAAAGAAGTTCTTGCAATATAGCCAGAACCACATGCTTCAGAATGTGGCGAAGGTGTGCCATATGGATCAATAGAGGCTCCTCCTCCAATACCTACTCCAAGCCTTCCTGTAACTTCCAGAGTTCCACCAGAGTAGGCAACATTAACGCCACCTCCAATGCCTAAATAGGCCTCAACACCAAAGGACCACAAGCCATATAAATCCACTTGTGAAATCGGGTTTGCTAATCCATAAACAAATAAATTCACACCACCCAGTAACCCAATCGGATCACTCTGCACATACCGCCCACTGCCCGGCGCATAATCCCTGAACCGGTTGTAATACAACCCACTCTCACCATCCGCATACTGGCCGGGGAAGCGGATATTGAACCCAAGGCTTTCACCACGGGTGATATCTGCCACGCCATAAGGTGAGAGGCTGGTTGCCCGGGCGGTGCTGCCTGCCTGATCGGTCATGGCTCTGGGAGTGGACAGCTGGTCTGCATGCACATCATACACACCCTCCGTCGTTTTGTACTGCAATGGTGCAAAACCCAGGGCATAACGGTACTGCTTGATTAGTGTATCGTTACTGTCGTATTCCGCAACAACGCTGTTCCCTGCCACTGGAAGCGAGTCGCTGTGCCGTTAACGGTTTTCAGCACCCGGCGGCCTAACGCATCGTGAGCGTATTCAGCGATGGTGGCTGGCGTAGTGGCACCGGCAGCGAAGGCTTCAAACCGCACCAGACGACCACGGTGGTTGTAGCCAAAGGTTTCGTAGCGGTTGTCCGGCTTGCTGATTTTCTTCACCAGGTTGCCAGCGGCGTCGTACTGATAGGTATGGGTGCTGTCTTCCAGTAATTTGTTGAAGGCGTCGTATTGTTGCCCGGCTTCCAGCCGGTTGCCCAGGGCATCGTATTGGTAGTTATAGGTTTCTGCACCGTGGGTTGCGCTGACCAGTCGGTCGATGGAGTCGTACTTGTAAGACCACTGGGCACCGTCGCCAGTTCGCTGAGTAAGCAGGCCGTTACTGTCGTATTCATAGCCGTAGTCGATACCGGCCACATCGGTGTAGTTCTGGCGGGTCAGCTGGCCTGCGGCGTCGTAATCCCAGTTGCTGGTGCGACCATTGGGGTAATTGATGCCTTTCATCTGACCAATGGCGTCCCAGTTAAAGGTGTGGGTACCATCGGGGCTGGTCATGCCCGCTAACAAGCCACGTTTGTCCCAGGCATAGCTGAGGGTTTCCCCGGCGATGGTTTGTTCCACCGGTTCGCTCTCGGCATTGTATTGCAGGGCAATGGTTCTGCCGTCGGCGGTTTCCTGAAGGGTATGCCCGGCCTTGTCGTAGCTCCAGCTCAGCTGGCTTTCGGGGTTGGTGGCGCTGAGCATGCGACCGTTGGCATCGTAGGTGTATTGGGTGATTTCTCCCTGAGCATCGATCCGGATCAGTCGCTTGGCCGCGTCGTATTGATAGGTGGTTTCAATACCCCGTGGGTCGGTGCTGCTGGCTAGCAGGTTGTCCGCCCGGTAGGTGTGGGTGATGGCGCTGCCATCGGGGCGGGTTTCGCTGATCTGCCTGCCGTACTGGTCATACTGGAATGCAGTAACACCCCCGGCGGCATCCGTAACGGTAAGCAGGCGGCCTGCGGCATCGTAGCTGAACTTTGTCGTCTGGTTGAGTGCGTCAGTAGCGGCAACGACCCGGTCCAGTTCGTCGTAAACGACGGTGGATGACTGGCCATCGGGGCGCAGGGTTTTCACCGGCCTGCCCAGATCATCGTACTGAATACGAGTGGTGCGGCCCAGTGGGTCGGTGGCACTGAGCATTAATCCCCGTGCATTCCATGCCATGGTGGCGGTGTTGCCGAGGGCGTCTTTGAGTAGGATAGCCGGTATCAGACCACTTCATTTGCGTCACCGCTCCAGATGAGTCTGTCATCGTTATCAGGTTACCTGAATCATCATAGGTAAAAAGAGAGGCCCTGCCGCTGGGGGAGGTTACCTTCACAGGCCACGGCTTATCGCCTTTATACTCAAGCTGCGTCGTTTGCTCATATGGATTGACAGCACTGAGCTTTCTGCCTAATGCATCAAACTGGCTTGACCAGTGGTTACCAGCAGCGTCGGTGAGCTTCTGCTGATAGCCATTGCTGTTGTATTCGCGGAGTACAGATTGCCCCATAGGGTTGGTATCAGTGACAATTTGACCATGGCTATCGTACACAAAAGTCCAGGCACTTTTCAGGCTATCAGTTTTGGTGACACGACTGCTCCTGCCATCATAGTTATACGAGTATCGGTTTGCACCCTCAGTATAGGAGCTTACCTTATGCCCATTATAAGTAACCTCTGTGACAACTACACCGCTGGCATCGGTGATCCGGGTAAGCTGGTGCCATTTCTGCGGATCAGTCGAAATCAGGTAATCCTTGTAATCGTACTTTCTTACACCGCCGACGGGATCAGTGACTGACACCAGGTTACCGATGGCATCATAGTCATATACCCATTGTCGTCCAGAGTGATCACCCACGGTGGCGACTCGCCCATTTAACCCATAGGTTAAGTTGAGGCTCCGGCCATGGGTATCGCCAATTTGAGTCAGACGATCTTCATCATCATAGCGGTACAGTACTTCTTTTTTATTGGCATCCCGTCTGGCGACAAGCCTTCCGACCGGGTCAAATTCGGCACTGCTGCCGTCCAGTTTTACCAGGCTGGCATTGCCATTTTCAAGCACTTCGATGGTGTCGAACTTTCCGGCTGGAGGCTGATAAATACCCTCGTCGCTGAGCTGCTGATTGGTTACAAAAAAACGATGAAATTCCCTCAAAACCAGTGTTTTTGTACGCAAAACAGTGCTTTTATTTCAAACTCCTTGAGAAAGGTCTCCGCCCCATCCTGGTAACCAATTGAAATATATGATGATTTTAGCAGCACAAAAATCCAGCATGATCAGCGACAATTGCCGCTTTCCACACTGATAAGCGCAGCGGCTAGGGATTCGGTTGAGATTTACTTTAGCCCAGAGCGGGGCTCATGACATAATGTCGGCTTGAGCAAAAACTTTCCGAGGGCCAGGAGGCTGCTTCAGTTTTTTTGCAAGCAACGTTACTTTCCAGAGGTGGCGCTTTCATCTATGAGCATGTTCACGACAGAGCTTTTTAAAAGCAAACCCTATCGGTTGGGCCTGACCCTGTCCGGTGGTGGGGCAAAATGCATGGCTCAGATTGGCTTACTGCAGTACCTGAACGAGCATGGAATCGAGCCGGATATTATTTCCGGTGCCAGCGGTGGTGCGATGGTCGGTGCTCTGCACAGTGCCGGATATGCACCGGCAGAGATTCTGGACTTCTTTGTCTCGACCCGAATGTTCAGCTTTAGAAACCTGTCGTTCAATGCACTCGGATTGATTGACTCAGAGAAGATCGCGAAAAATTTTCAGGCTTATTTCCCGGAAGATAGTTTTGAATCATTGAAAAAACCTCTGTATGTGGTTGCTACTGATTTGAACAGAGCGCAGCAGACGGTATTTAACAGTGGTCCACTGATTAATGCTTTAACGGCATCGTCCGCTTATCCGGGCATGTTTACCCCGGTTAAATGGCAGGGGACCGTCTATGCGGATGGCGGGATTATCAATAACTATCCTTCAGACCTGATTAACGACCAGTGTCGCCATCATATCGGGATGTATCTTGCTCCGGTTATGTCCAGGCCCTGTGAGCATTTCGCCAACACCTTTGATGTACTGGACAGGGTATTTCAGATTTACAGTTCTGCCCGGCAGTTTTCCAATATCAACTTGCCGGAGGTGTCATTGGCACCGGAGGGTATCGAGGACTGCAGCGCTTTTATGGTGAAGCCGGATCAGCTACGGTCTATCTATGACATGGGCTATCATTCCAGCAGAAAATACTTCGAGAACGAAGGAGCCCAATGGCTGAAGACCATGAAAGGAGGAACGCAAAAGCGTTCCTCATGGTTTAAATTGCCGATAGGCTCTGATACTCCGTAAGTACGAAGTAGTCTGTCATGCCACCCACATAGTCCAGAATCAGTCTCGTCCGGAAATACCATTCAAGATCGTTCTGTTCAGCGGGAGAATGCTGTTCCTGACGCATTTGATGCACAGCCCGAACATAGGCTGCTTTATACTTCCGGGACAGTCGGTGATTGAGTCGATGCTCGATAAAGTGTTCGCTATCATCCAGATTATCGAGGTTTGCGAATGCGGTGCCGGGGAGTTCCAGAATGGGGCGATAGATATCGAGCAAGCCCATCAGGGCCGCATATCCGCGCAGTTCCGGTGTTTCTTTTTCCTGACTACTGAACACATGTCGTATGGCGACGGTTTTCAGTGTTTTCAGTGCCAGATGCTGGTCTGAGCCGCCATCAATTAATGGTTCATCCAGCGTCCCATGAAAAACTTCCTTATGCTTCTGCAGGTATCGGTTGGCAGCATAGCTGACCAGATCCCGGACCAGCTGTGAGCGTAAATGGCGAATAAAGTTTTGTGGGTTATCTTTGGCAACATTTTCGGCGGTTTTAATGATATCCGGCAGGTATTGGCTCTTTTCGCCGGTGAATTCCTGCCACACTTCTTTCAGCCAGAAGCTCAGACCCCTGAATGACAGAATGCCCTTATCAACAGCATCTTCCAGATCGGCAATGCAGTAAGAGATATCGTCTGCTGCCTCCATGATGTAGACCAGTGGAAAGCGACAGTTCTCCTGTATCTCAAGATGTTTCCAGATGTCCTGGATAAGGCGCTGTTCTGAATAGTAGAAGCCGGGCTTTTTCTGACGGTAAGCAAATCCGCTTATCGGGTTTTGATAAGGTGCCCGGGTGTATTTGATGGTGGCGGCCAGCTGTGACCAGGTCAGGTTGAGTGTCTGCAGGCTGTGAATGATGCGCAGCCCCTGGGCGTTGCCTTCAAAGACGGACAAATCCGGTAACAGTACCTCGTAGAAAAGCTCTGAGTGACCGGTTTGGCCATTGACGGCGGATTGTCTGGCCATTGCCTTGTGATGGCAGGCTTCGCCATGATCCTGAACCCAGCGGCTGAACGCGGCTTCCCCAAAATGGCCAAAAGGTGGGTTCCCTACGTCGTGTAGCAGACAGGACATTTCTACCAGATTGGTAAAGGCCGTTTCGATACCTTCCAGACCAAGTTTTGCCAGCTCCCCATGTTGTTTTAGTTGATCCAGAATAGTTTTGGCCAGATAGCGGCCCGTTTGCTGAACTTCCAGTGAGTGGGTAAGACGACTGCGGACGGCTGCATTGGTTTCCAGTGGGTAGACCTGGGTTTTCTGCTGAAGCCTGCGCAGGGCCGCTGACTGAATTATACGACCACGGTTACTCTCGGTCTCGGTAATCAGATCCCGGGGCCGGGCTCGGGTTACCGGCTCAGGGCGATCGCAGGTCAGTTTCTTAAGGTAATCCAGAGGTTCCATAGGCTTGGTAACCGGGGGTTTGGAAGTATTTTCAGATTACCATATCTTTCGGCTGATCGGTGAGTAGCATGATTTGCCGCGTTGATCACGGTCCGATTTGTCATATTAACGGATGCGTAAGCTATGCCAGCTGCCTTGCTTGCGTCATGACTTTGAAAAGGGTGTGTTGATTCACACCCGATCAAGCTTACCTGTAAACCTCAAGACAAGGGCAGTGATTGAGGTCGCCGGTGACTAACCGTATTCTGGCTGGCTGATGGGTCAGTTATTTCAGGAAATTCCAAGTCACCATTGAAGAGGAGGTTACGTACTATTTCTCTTCCCTGTTCTACCAGTTGGTTTTGAGTTGCTTCATCAAGTTTGTCAAAGCCTTCCATATTTTCCAGTAAAGCTTTGCGCACCTTATCCCTTGATGGTTTGGCAAGTTCCTCAACAAGAAATTGTACAATCTCATCAGGAACAGGTTTTTTATATAATGCAGCTATTGCAGCATCCAGGTCAGCTTTAGCATCGTTTTTGATGGTTTCCTCATATGAAGGAGGGGTTCCGGCAATTACCCGGTTAGCAAGTGAAACTAGGGATGAAACGGCCCCTGCAGTCAGATTGAAAGCTGACGAAAGGAGGGAGTAACTTGAAGTTTCTTTAACAGTATTGATGTTTTTGGAATTAAAAGACGCACTGGTTTCTTTAGACGAATTGATGTTTGGCTGATCATTTTTTGAATCGGCAATATCCAAACTTGAATATGCAATATTACTGTTAGGATTTACGCTGGACATGATGCATTATCCTTAAAGTTAAACAAAAAATTGGATGATAGTTTGCTATTCAATCCTTTGATCACTACTTAAAGGATAAGTTCCATTTTTTATAATTAGATAACTACTTATAAGCGTTGAGTTGCATCGTGAACTTCTCGCACTGCATCGGCTATTTCCTGAAATTGCTTTATGTGAACTCCCACAGGTTTTCAATTTTAACGTTCTGGTTCATTGTCTTGCTATAAGTGGTTAACTACTGTACCTGATAAATTTTTATTAAAACCTGGAGCCAAATTGTGGAAAAGAAACTAAAGCTGTTAAGTAGTTGGCCAAATGGAATCGTATATTTCTGGCTAAGTGGGCAGTTACTATGCAAGGCACAACGTAGGGAGCATAGCCGTAGCTATGTGACCGTAGTTGTAACGCCGCAGAGTGACTGCCCACTTAGTCAGAAAATACGATTTCATTTGGTTAACTACTTATTGTTGGTATTTTTTTTACCGTTGTTCAGTGAAAAAACTGAAGCCTCTGACTTCTACTCTTATATTCCTTTTCTCTACCAGGTTACGGAGGGAAGCGTGGGAGTATTCAGGAATGGAAACCAATTTTATGAGGATGTCTATCCTGCCGGTGTTTATCCAGTCTGGCCTTCTGATGAAGGGTTTGTTATCAGCATTGTGCCTGAGACGGCGGCTGTTACGGACATTCTTTGTATTACTGCCGATGGGATAATCATCACCTTTCCCCAAATCAC
Organism: Endozoicomonas sp. ALE010; assembly: GCF_049310165.1. Lineage (NCBI taxonomy): Bacteria > Pseudomonadati > Pseudomonadota > Gammaproteobacteria > Oceanospirillales > Endozoicomonadaceae > Endozoicomonas > Endozoicomonas sp. ALE010. Next base: position 26,260 of record NZ_JBLYNV010000066.1, read on the forward strand.
CGTTCGTTATCAGATAAATGAACAACATGTATTAAGTCTGGTTAAAGGCTATGGGCTTGATTTTGTCAAACCTGCTATTAAAGATCCTGTGAAACTGGGGGTTGCTCATTTATGCAGGGCGCTGAACGCTGAAGCGGTTTACTTTGATGAATTTATACCATTTAAGGGGATTCTGGGCCGTTATCTGGCAGAGGGGCAGAGGGAGAAAGGCACCGGAATATCGATTTGCCATCTTGACATTGAATACCCCCGGGTGCCGGATGTCATTATTGACAATCATGCTGGTCATAATCCAGATCACAAGCCCCAAACCCCAATAACTTGCGAACCGCCTTATGAGATTTTCTACACACTGGAAAATGAGCAAGAAGCCATCAATCGCCTCTGTGGCTTTGTCAGACCGCCTGATGATGAACCTTACACGGAGCCTGTTTCGGAAGAGGATTCAGCCATAGTTCTGGAGCCCTCTGTTTCAGTTGCTGAAGACGATATTGCCGGTGTACTCAGCCCCGCAGAGGAAGTAAACACCGATGACACCGGACAGAGAGATTATGAGGTACCTCAGGAAGATCTATCATTTCCGTGGGCTGAGGAGCTATTTATTGATGGTCAGGACTCTGTTGGTGAAGATGCCGGGCCTTCAGAACACAGTCGGGATTCCAGTTCAGAACCTATGGCGGAGGTGGGTGATAATACTGTGCCAGTGCACAGTGTTGATGCTGTAACAGAGATTAACCAGAACCTGCCATCAGGATTGGTTGATCAGGTGCCTGATCAGGAAAGGAGTAAGGAAAAGCTTTATCAACAGATGCAAGACTCGAAACACCTTTGGAAAAATAACAACAGCCGACTCTACCTGGGCTGGTAAGAAAACGGATGAATGCTCGCTAAATGGTGAATTATGCTGTATAAAAAAACAGTATTTTAGTCATTGTCAGCCGGACTGTTTTTGAATGCGGTTATTTATCGCCGAAAAGCCCAGCCTTGGGCGAGCCATTGCCGATGTTTTGAAAAAGCCCCTGAAAAAACAGGAAGGCTATATCGAGTCTGCTTCAGGAGATGTGGTGACCTGGTGCATAGGTCACCTGCTTGAGCAGGAGGAGCCGGATGCCTATGATCCGGCCTTCAAAACATGGAAGCTTGAGCACCTGCCTATTGTTCCCATGCAATGGAAATTGAGACCCAGAAAGGGAGGGCGTGGGCAGTTATCAGTGATCAATAAGCTGCTCAAACGGGCTGATATTATTGTCAATGCCGGTGACCCTGATCGTGAAGGCCAGTTGCTGGTGGATGAAGTGCTGGATTATCTGAAGCTCTCTGCCCAGCGTAAAAAAGATGTTCGTCGTTTATTAATCAGCGATCTGAACCCTTCTGCCGTTTCCCAGGCCCTTGGGCGGATGCGATCCAACCAGGAGTTTGTACCGCTGGCGGTTTCTGCCCTGGCTCGTTCCCGGGCAGACTGGCTTTACGGTATTAACCTGACCCGTGCCTGCACATTGCTTGGCCGGAAGGTTGGCTTTAATGGGCTGCTCTCCATCGGCCGGGTGCAAACACCGATTCTGGGTCTTGTCGCCCGACGTGATGCCGAAATTGAACACTTTCAGCCTAAGCCGTACTTTGAGGTTTTTGCCACTTTGTTAACGGCAAAAGAGGAAACCTTCAAAGCCAAATGGCTACCCAGCGAAGCCTGCCAGAACTGGATGGATGAGGAAGGGCGAGTGCTGGATCGGCGTCTGGCGCAGAATGTGGTGGACCGTATTACCGGCAAGCAGGGGACAGTAAAACGCGTCGAAGATAAGCGTGGCAAAGAACCCCCGCCATTACCCTACTCGTTGTCGGCACTGCAGATAGATGCTGCCAGGCAGCTGCGTATGGATGCCAAGACGGTGCTTGATAGCTGTCAGCGTCTTTATGAGCAGAAACTGATTACTTACCCCCGTTCAGACTGTCGCTATCTGCCCGAAGAGCATTTATCCCAGGCACCTGAAGTGTTGGCAACGATTCGCCACAATGTCTCTTCGCTGGGGAAGGCGGTGGATCAGGCGTTGCCGGAAAGGAAAACCAGTGCCTGGAATGATAAAAAAGTTGGGGCGCATCACGGTATTATTCCTACCTCTCTGAGAACGGACCTTGAACGATTGTCTGAACTGGATCGCAAGTTGTATGGATTAATTGCCAGACAATATGTTGCGCAGTTTTATCCTGATCATACTTTCAGAAAAAGAGTCGTCGATATCGACATAGAAAAAGGCCTTTTCCGGGCCGGGAGCCGCCAGACTGTCGAGGAAGGGTGGAAGGTTCTGATGAATTCAGGCAAAAGTCATCAGCGTTCCGTCGGTGATGAAAATAATGAAGAGAGTGCTTTTTTACCTGAGCTGGCCAAAGGCGATGTGCTTGATTGTCCTGAAGCCGAGCTGAAGGAAAAAATGACACAGCCCCCCAAACCATTTAATGATGCAACACTCCTTTCGGCCATGACGGGCATCGCCCGATTTGTTCAGGATAAAGACATTCGCAAGATTCTCCGTGAAACCGACGGCCTGGGAACCGAGGCAACCCGGGCCAGCATTATTGAACTCTTGTTCAAGCGCCAGTTCCTGGAGCGCAAAGGCCGAAATATTCATGCAACAGCCACTGGCAGAGCCCTGGTCAACGCATTACCGGAAAGAGTGACCACGCCTGATATGACCGCACGCTGGGAAGCCTCTCTGAATGACATTGTTGAGCGAAAAGGCAGCTACGGTGCCTTTATGGGCGGGCTTGATCAGGAGCTGAGAGCGTTATTGATGCAAACCATGAACGATGGCTTGCCCTCTGTTGCCGGATTGCCTGCCCCTTCGAACCAGCCGTTTAAACGAAAAGGCAAAGCAAAGAGTGCTGGAAGTCGTCGGAAGAAGCGGAGTTCAGCATAGAATATTGCCCTGAGAATCAAATCAGAGTCGAGCCAATTGCTTGTAACTTGAACTGACAAAACTATCAAACTGACAGACAGCTACATTACGAAGGTTGAACTCGCAGGTTACAACCAGCTGACCAAACTTGCTGAAACCGATCCTGAAGCTTACAAAGCAGAATACGCAAAGCTGCCAGAAGCTGAGAAAAAAGAATTTGACGCGTTCCTGAATACGTCTTCCGAGATGACGAAACAGTCTCTTGGTCTGTTAGTTGAAGCTTACAAGCTGCAGAAGAGTGTCCAGCAAATTGATATCAAAGCTCTGGTGTCCAATCCTATGAAATTGCCTTCCGCAATGAAGGGTGCAAGCCTTGCCGGTGACCAGATCTCATTTACCGTTGATGCACTCTCCATGCTGAAGAAATACCACGGTATTTACAACAACGCCATCAGTTACGCTGGCCGATAAAGTATAAAAGAGCAGCTATTTAGCTGCTCTTTTTTTCCTCCTTCATATTCACGAGATTATTATGTCTTTTGGCATCAAACATTTCTGTGTCTGCGCACTTTCAGCTGCCATTCTGACAGGGTGTGCAGGAATGCAGGGCAAAGTGCAGATTGACCCTTCACTCCATACTGTGAGTAAGGCCGATTATGAGTCCAGCAAAAAGGCCATTGAACTTCCACAGAACTATTCAACCAAGAACTGCATATTCTGGTAAACGTGAACGCTAATTCTGGTAAGCGTGAACACCTCCGCTTACCCAAGCACTGCCCTCCTTTATTTGTAGCCTGAG
>NZ_JBLYNV010000067.1:0-28388 GCF_049310165.1 Endozoicomonas sp. ALE010
GCTGGAAAAGGGTGGCCGGATGTTACCGGAATAGGTGGCCGAATGTTTCCGGAATCAGTGGCCGGATGTTACCGGAATGGGTGGCCGAATGTTTCCGGAATACCCATCATATTCAAAATGGGAAAATAAGAAAAATTGGTAGCCAGCCTGCTTTACCATAGGAAGCAGAAGGTAAACGGTGGGAGAAGTAAATCTAACAAAAATCCAACGGGCACCTCCTTCTACCTACGCAAAATTTGGTATTAGGAACTCAAGCCGATAATATATCTCTTTTATGGAGAATTGAATGACTATTTGGGCATTTAATAAGGTTGATGATGATCAAGCAAGAAATCTAGTATATCAATCAATTAAGAAAGGTGTATCTAGGTTTGGTTGGTCTCAAAAAGATGAACATAACTTAAAATTGAAAGATAATTGGAGTGATTGGCATTCTAAACAATTATTTCTTCTTCAAATAAAAAAAGATGATTGGATTGTTCATATAAATACTCCTGTTTGGGGGAAATGTATAGCCGCTAGAGTAACAAAAGAATATGATTTTGATGAAGGTTTAAAATGCCCTTTTGGTGATGATTTTAGACACTGTTTCGAAGTAGATAAAGAGTCAGTTATTGAGTTCGATCGTAGAGATGATAATGTTTTACCCTCTGTAAACTTAAGGCCTAGGGGTAGGTATCATAGGGTTTATGCAGAACAAGATTTTAAGCTATCTATAGAGAATTTAAAAAACAAAACAGTTAGGCTTTCACGCTCCGAAACTAGGGGGGAGTTTCATTTAAAGGAAAGAACAGAAAAGTTAATGGCAGAAATAACTGAATCCATTCATATAATGAATAAGAGCAAGGAATTAGAAAGATTTCTTGCAAAAGTATTTAGAGAAATTGATGGAGTGATTGATGTAAATGAAAATGGGTTTGGTTGGAAAACAGATCATGGTGCTGATCTTATTGTTACAACTAGAAGTAGCTCCATTGGCAATCTTGTTTTTGAAAACAAAATAATTATTCAAGTTAAATCGTTTGGAGGTGATCATAATAGCTTGCAGGCAGTAGCTCAAGTTAGAGAAGGTATTGAAAAGTATGCTGCTGATGCTGGAATGATTATCACTACTGGAAATAGTACTGAACAGCTAGAAAACGAGATTCAAAAGGTGTCAGAAGAAATCAATAGGCCAATTGATTTGCTAGCAGGGGATGATGTCGCAAGATTTGTAATAAAGCATGCTCCGCGTCTTATCTTCAAATTTGAAGGAATTGCATAACACATATGAGTCTTCCCGATGTCAAGAGTAAAAACAATACCCTTGGCATTCCAGAACATAAAGCGGTTATGTCACTATTTGAGTCCTCTCGTCCAGTGGTACTGCCAGGTTTAGCTGCAGTGGCAAAACCCATTGTTCCCAAATGACTTCCTTTGAAGAAGCCACTTTTTACCGAGATAATTGCCCTGGCACCAATATGGACGGTGACCATGATTGCATACCTTGTGAAAGGAAGCTGTGTAATCGCTGGTAACTCATACACCATAAATAAATAGTTGTAAAAAGAAAACTGTATGAAAAAGGGTCTGTTTATCCTCACGATGGTCAGCATGATAACCGCCTGTGCACCACTGGTCGTGATGTAAAGTCTCATAACCTGATGAATATCTTTTATACAGATCATAGTTACATAGAGGCAGCGAAAATTGTTGCTGATTTAAGTGTGTATTGTGAGTCTGGAATTTTTACTGTTGAGTCTAAAAACTTTGAAACCTTGAAAAAATCTACAGTGGATCTAAGAAACAGGCATGCACAGCATTACTATATGCATGTTGAAATAGAGTTTGTTGAAAATAATAAATCCAAAGTATCAATTTATAACCTGCTGAATAACAGTCAAACCAAACAGCAGGCAATAGTCATAGAGTCATGGTTGAATAATAAATCAACGGAATGTGTTCCCAGGTTTTAGTAGGCTGATACTAAGCCATTAACTCTCTGTGATCTGGCGTGAACACAAGCAGTACATCTGACGCTTTATACACGCCATACCTCTACGTATTAAAACAAGATATACTATGGACTACCCACCCCTATTCGCCCCAGGCATGCACAGCATCACCCTGTCGGACATGCCCGAATTGTTTGTCACCCATTTTAAAGACCCGTCGAGAAGAGCGCATCTGCTGAACTGCTTTGAGGCATTTCTGGAAAAACTGAAAGAGTTCCCTGTTGAGATGGAGATCTGGATTGATGGTTCGTTTTCAACATACAAAGAAAGCCCAAGAGATATCGACCTGTTGGTTGTGGCGGATGTGAACGGGGTCAATGCCCTGTCTGCCAATCAGCAGCAGCGGTTATTCGATGTTTTTGATAGCAATGAGGCGATCAGACTCCGATACGACTGCGATGTAATTTTTGTCACCGACCTTCAGGAAGATCACAACCTCTGGAAGGAAATTTATGGTTTAGACAGAAACGACAGACCCAAAGGAATCCCTAAAATTAAAATTGGGGAAGCACTATGAACATTTCCTATTTAGAAAAGCGGATCAAAAAAACCGAAGCGCTGCTGGACAGCAAGAAAAACCGGCTGGCGGAAGAAGGGGAGAACTTCGCCCTGTCCCTGAGCATCCACTCTTTAGAGCAGCATATTAATGACCTTCACTTTAAGCTGAGTTCTGAAAAAGAGAAGCGCGAAAAAGAAGTGATAGAGCTTCGCCTGATGGGGGCGGATGTGAACAACGGCTCTGTTCCCCTGGATCTGTTGGCGAATCTGGCCAAACACTTTTCTGGTCTGGTGTTTGCTGCGGCGGCAAAAATTCACCATGGACAGGATCTGGCCGGAACCATTCCGGCAGAAATTACCCGGCCAATTAATCTCCGGTTTGCAGATATCGGGCATGGTTCCTCCCGCCTCTATATTACCGGAGATACGTCGCCTGACCTGTTTGGTGTAAGCCTGTTGGAAAATAGCCTGTCCGGCCTGTTTGATCTGCTCAATAAAGATATGAACCTTGGCCTTAGCGAACAGGTGGATAACCTGGGCCTGAGAAGCTCCCATGCGCTGGCGAAATTTCTGAAAGTCCTGCGGCAACAGCATATCGAAATTGATATCAGCTGGACTGGCGGCAATGAACAGAAACATTTCTGGCATGGTCGACGGGATAAAATCCAGATGCTGGAAACCCTGCTGGATGGTTTCAGCAGTACCGATCCAGTAGAAGTGAAAATAGAGGGAATTGTTGAGCTGATCAGCCGCTCTGGCAAGCTGGCCATCCGAAATGCCGAAGACCAGCTAATCAAAATCCGATACAGCAAACAAATGTACGAAATCGTCAGGCCATTCAGAATGGGCGACACAGTCACCATTTTTGCCAATGAGAAGACGGTCTTTAACAGTGCCACCCAGGAAGAGAAAAAGACCTACAGCCTGATCAGTATTGATGGTGAGTTAAAAGCATCTGGCGTAAGCCTGTTACAGGCAGAGGATATAAATAATGAGTAATACTTTTGCCGATCGGCTGGCCAAGGCCATGAAACTGAAGGGGGTGAAAACTGCCAGTGCCCTTTCCCGGGAAACCGGCATTGAGCGGAGTTATCTCTACCGTCTGGCCAGTGGCAAAATTGATAACCCCCATAAATATGTGGAGCGTCTGGCGGTGGCCACCGGTGTCTCCAGCCACTGGCTGGGCACGGGGATGGGTGATCCTTACGACCCGGAACCGGAGCCAACCAGAGAGCCTCCGGCTAACCCGCTGATGCTGACCCATGTCACCGTGGTGCCACCGGAAGGCGATTGGTATGAAGTGACTGCCCGGGTGCCGGATGTTTTTCTCAGCTATCAGCACAAACCCCGGGATAAGAAACTCTATGAATATTATTATGTGCCTGAGACTATCGAGTGCTTTACCGGGTTTACCTTACTGATGGTGGAAAGAGAACTGCGCCCGGGGCCGGGCATGTTTCTGGCTCAGCGTGAGGAAAACGGTAAAAAGAAGTTATGCAATTTCCTGATTACCTACAAAGGGCTGGATCAGACCAGCACCCGGCAGCCGGATATGCAGACCATTGGCCGGGTGCGAATTATGGATTACTGGGAATTGGATATGAAAAGGTAGGGATATAGTCTATCGTGACAGAGGTTCTTCTATAGCCTCCGGAACTTTTATCGTGATCGCCTTTATCCAGAAAAATCAACAATTATCAAGACCCGACCCTGTTTTCCATGTAATTTTTGGATAGTCAATATGGATTATCACCGGGGCAGTATGATGCTATATCGTTAAGAAAATTATCAGGATCCTTACAAAGGAAAAACTTGCTTTTATCCCAGAAATAATCCGCATCCAGAGTCAGTTTATCAACATTTTCAGAGAGTGATTTTTGTTCCAGCCATCGCTTAGCATTTGTATCCAAGGCAGGATATTTTTTACATATGGTTTGGACAAAGCGTCGGCAGATATGGCCATAACAGCTTTCTGGTAACTGATGCCAGGCTTCATCATAAATGCCAATGGAGTGTCTGATGGTGTTAAGGATCAGGTCTCTTTTCTTAAGAGAGCAGGCAGCAATGTATTCCTTTGGATGCCTTGCTTTTGTGACATTTACCCAGTCTTCATAAGAAAGCAAGCTTGGGATAATGACCTGATTTTCATCATTTATCAGTATTTTTACTTTTCCATTAGTAATGGGTATGACGCTGTTATAATCAATATTTTTTCCTATTAGTGTTGCCAAGCCAATCCTGTGAAGTTTTAGTAGTTTTCTAGCATATTTTTCTCTGAGATTGGTTGCAGCCATAAGTCTTGAAATTGATTTTATATTTACTGTCAACTGAGGGTGTTTTCTGGATATTAAGAGGCCACTGTTTTCTGAATTTATCTTGCTTGAGGCAAAGCCAATCAAATTAGGTTCGAAAACTTTTATCATATTTTTATTTTTTATGACGGATTTTGCTATGTTTGATCTTTCTGTTTTATCCAGTATCTCTACATAACAGCACATTTTTAAAAAAGACTCATCCATCAGATACTCCATTAGTTATTTTTTATTTGAAGAGTGAACGAATCCCGGACTGCTCTATTATAAAGTTGACTGCGTCCTTAATATCAATGGATTGAGCTCCAAACATCATGTCATTTTGTTGAATGGGGTAATAGCCCTCATACTCATAGCCATCATTATTGGCAACGGCTCCTCTGATATGCAGTACTAATTTATTTTTAAGCTCTTCTATATCAGAGCCATCTGTAATAAGTGATGCTTCCATGAAGTTATTTATTTCTTTTCTGCAGCGCTCTATAGCTTTACCGACCAGAAAGGAGTTTCCTCCAAAGGTAACCTGCCATCCATGGCGCGACGATTCAATTCGTTCAGCATGTTTTGGTGCTCTCACCGGCTTTCCGGATGAGTGGGTATGCCACCATGCTGTTCGCCTGATAAATGATTCCGCTAAATGTCGTGGAATTGTCTCCTCTCGGTTAATCCATGGAGCCTTTGATCGGATTTTATCGATTACAATTTCTCTTTTTGAAACCAGTTTTTTTCTTAGTTCTATGAGTTCTTCAAGCAAAGCCTCATCAACTTCCGCTGAGAGAAAAGTCTCCTGGCAGTTGCTACAGTGACGGGCTCTCCTGAACCAGGCTACATCATCATGATCAGAGTAATAAAAACGCCTTTGTGATGATTCACCTATGCTACTTGGAGGGACGGCTTTACATTGGTTAAATGACTGGCATTTTGGACAATAAATCTGTGGACCACCAAAGCTCATAGTACTTCCTTATAAAATGACTGGTAGTTTAAAAAAACACTGGATTTTATGGATTATCATAGTTGAATTATTCGTTTTATTTCTGCCTGAGGTGAGATGATGATCAACGGTTAAGTTTAAGGTGGAAATGGTGAAGGCTTGTGAGATTTGGCTTTGGCAAGCCTCAGTGAGTAAATAAAATGACAGTTATGGGAGTCTTGCAGGACAACGACTGGATGATGGTGACGAATGCCATTAATCGGTGACCTGGCTCCGGATGCGCAACCCTGCTTCTGTGAAGTTTGAACCCAGGCAGACCTATGAGCCAGCGGTGTTGAGTTTCTTGATATTTCCCTACACCAGGCAGATATATTTCTACCTCCCCAAACCCTATAATCTGGCACCAGTTATTTCGCCGAGTAATGGTTATCGATTGTTGAATAATACCGTATCAGACTGGCTACCCGTTAAAGGGCTGGAATCCCGCTATGAAATATCGAATACCGGCGATATCCGTAGCCTTGCCACCGGCAAACTGCTGGCCAAAAGAGTCATCGGGAATCATGAGTCAGTGTTGCTTTATGATGGCTGCAAACATAAAGGCTATACCATCGCCAAACTGTTGCAGTCGCACTTTGGCATTCAGCGGAAAGTGACTTCGCAGGTCGCTGATCTTGAGGGAGAGGAGTGGCGGGAAATTCCTGAATTTGCAGGCCTTTACTGGATATCCAACAAAGGCCGTATAAAAAGCAGGAATGCTGGCGTGCGGGATAAAGAGATGCTGGTCAAGTTAACAGACCATCCCAAGGGGGGGTATTCAGTATCACTCCATAAGCACAATAAAAAATATACCTATTCTCTCCATCGCCTGCTTGGAGAAGTGTTTATACCGAACCCTTTGAACAAACCCATGGTCATCCATCTCAACGGCAACAAAAAAGATCCCCGTCTGGAAAACCTTGCCTGGGTCAATAACTCCGAAAGCCAGAAAAATGCTGTGGCCCTTGGCCTTAAAGAGCATATTATCGGAGAAGAAAATGCCTGCAGTGTGGCAGTGCTGCAGTTGAGCACCAGGACAGGGAAAGTGCTGAAACGCTGGGGATGTATCGCCGATGTGGAGAGAGAGCTGGGTATCTGGCATTCCAATATTGCCAAAGTCTGCCGGGGAAAGAGAGCATCGGCAGGTGGGTATGGCTGGCAGTATGAAGAAGATGTATTCTGAACTGCACACTGCCTGGGCTGAACCGCACAGAAATAGTTAAGATCCGGATTTATACGTCTGCTCAGCCATCTTGTACTCATCGGCCAGATCAATGCCCATTTCAGAGCCATCACTGCCCAGCACTTTTCGACAGCCAACGTACATCATGCATACCAGGTGAAAACCGGAATAGTGCTGGCCAGGCATCGCCTTCAGCGTATATTTCTGCTCTGAACTATCCGTGTCAAAACCCGACTGGCCTTTCATGGCAACCTCAATGAACAGGTTTCTCGCCTGTTCTTCAGGGAGGCTGTCGTAAGCTTTCATGGCATCGGTTATGTACATGACCGCGTCCATTCTCAAGCCGCCCGCTTCCTCTTTGATTTGCGCGTTCTTTTCTGTGGATAATGCCGTTTTGCTCTCTTTTGCCTGCTGAGCTTGAGGAGAACCGGGAGCGATGGTTAAAACGATATTGAATTGAGTAATGGCTTCATCGCGCCGACCGGCTTTCCGAAGTGCTTCACCATAGCCCAGCTGCGTGATTGGGTCTTGTGGGCACATGGGGGCAAGGTTTTCATAGATGCCCAGTGCCTCATCATTTCTGTCTTCTGCAGAATAAAGACTGGCCACATTACGTAAAGCAAACTGATTAGCAGGCTCTATGTTCAGGGCATACTCAAACGCGTTAATCGCTTTGGCCACAGTGCGCTGGCGGGCATAGGCAACACCCAGGGCAACATAGACATTGGCTCCTGCAGAGTTTCCCTGCACCTCAATTAAGTGCTGCAGCCGCTCAATGGCTTTATCCAGCTGGTTAAGGTCAGACAGCGCCATGGCGGAATTGTAAAGTGCACTGCCATTATCCGGGTCTTGCCTTAACAGCTCATCACAAAGCTCAATACCATACTGCAAATTGCCGACATTCAGGGCTTTAAGAATATTCGCATCATTGGCCTGTGGAGAGATAACCACTTTTTCCAAATCCGCCCTGACCTCCACATGGTGGCCAAGCTCCCGATACCTGGCTTTCAGGTGATCCACCACGGCAAAGCGGAAATCAATGCCCTCAAGGTTTTGCTGATCTGCTGGCAGTTGAGACCGGTCAAACTGCGCCAGGGAAATTACCACATCGCGATTCAGATCCACTGATGCAACTCCGTCATATTAATTTTGTTGGCTGTTATTTCTACCAGCTCCAGATCATCAAGCCCATCATACTCACCGAGCAGTAACGGCCCGGCAATTTCTTTGGCGGGCTCAAGCAGCCCAAGGGACTCAAACGGAACCATCAGCGGTTTGTTTTTGATGATGCTGGCCAGGCCAAAACTCTCTGTGGCCGCCAGCAGGCGATTCCAGCGTACCAGTTGAGCCGGGAAAATGGTCTCTTTCAGCGATTGCAGATTGTTATTGATAGTTATCTTGATCGCTTCCTGCTGCTGCTCCCAGAGCTCACTCTGGTACTTCTGCAGCTCATGGTGCACGGCCACCGTGGGCAGGGCAGAGCGCAGTTGTACGATCAGGTTACCAGCGATACTCTGCGCGATATCCGGCAACTGGCCTGCAGGAACCTGCTCGACATTCTTTAGCTGCTCACTGATGATTTCAACCGCTCCAGGTGCCAGCCCAACATCTTTCAGGGGAGACTGTATCTGGTACCGACGGAGAATAAAGCGTAGCTGAACGGAAGCCAGGGCATGACGAAAAGCGTGATATTTCGAATTAACCTTAACCACATGTGCAGGCTGCCCGGGTGTGCGAGCCGTGATTTGAGTCGACAGCATATCCCCAATGGACGGATCCATAACGATCAGAGCCGGTTTGCCAGATACCTTCTCAAGCTGCTGGGCAAGGAGTTTGACACTTGGGTATGTGTCTAAGTCAAATTGCATGGATGTGCCTAAAGGTCAGGATCAATGTTTGGGGTTGAGTTCTATCATATGGCGCAGAAAAGTGACAGGTGAACCGCAGGGATTTTTTGGTTCTAAAGTATCATTTTCTGTCAGTGAGTCTCCGTGGTAATACTCCCAGTCCGTCATCAATAAACTGTCGAATGAGATAACTTTTAGTAAGCCCCCTTTGTTTTTGTGTAAGTCAGAACCCATCTGAAGTAGATGGAGAGTTGTATAGCTGGGTTGAAGTGCCTTAAGCTCCAGTCATACATATAGTGTGAGTTTGTATTATGGAGCCATCGATCTCTTATAGGGTTACTCGAGGAAAACAGGCAGGAACTGTTTGTACACCTCACAAACACTGTTGTGGCAGATATGTAGTGAGCAAAACTCGATTTCAGCGGGATTATATCTATCTGGAGTCGTTGAGTGATGTGCTGACGTATCTGCAGGCTGGCTACAAGCTCAGGGTAAGTGACCCTGTTACAAAATCTTCTCCAAGCCTGGTTCGACTAGCGTCGTTGACTATCTCATAAAAATTATCAGGTGACAGATTTGAACTGATCGGGGAATCGTTGCGATGACGCCAGAGATTTTTCAGGCCCATGTAAAAGAGCTTCAGTATGGTAAAAAATTACCGGGAGCCGTTTATCTCCACAAAAGCACGTTTCATAAAGAAGCGGCAGAATTAGGCCAATGGATTTCCCAGAAGCTGGAAGCCCTTGGCCAGGATGTTCCATGGACGGTGATTAAACTGCAAACCAGAGGCTTTGGTGTTTCGTTGTTGAACTACCCGGATTTTTATGAAGAGGCATATCCCGCTCTTCACTCCAGCCTAAGTCTCGATTTTGAACGAGAACGTTACAAGCATAATAAGTTTTCCGGCATCAATCCTCCCATCCTGCATCGTAAAGAAACAATGGTCGCTCCGGATGACCCTTACTATGAGGAGTTTTGTAATATCACCCGGGAAGGCGAAGAGGCCGGTTTATACGACAATGCAAAAATCATTGGTTTCAGGCAAACCTGGGAATCGCTGATTCATGAACGCGGTTATGAACTGGTGGATGGCAGGCTTTTTCGGTCATCCTCGTTAGCGCCGACAGCACAGAAAATAGAGCGTCATCGAACTGCACTTTCTCGTGATGCTTTATCTGCCCCGATGAAAACCCTGGCAAAGCAAGGCTACCTGGAAGGCGACTACACGCTATTTGACTATGGCTGTGGGCGGGGCGATGACCTATGCGAGCTGGAGGCACATGGTCTTTCTGCTTCGGGTTGGGATCCTAATTGGCGGCCGGATGGCGAAAAGGTCACTGCTGATTTGGTGAACATTGGCTATGTGATCAATGTGATTGAAGACTTGGAGGAGCGTGTTAATGCCCTGTTAGGTGCCTGGCGACTAACAAAAAAGCTACTGGTGGTTTCGGCAATGATTGCCGGAGAAGAGCATATAAAGAAGTTTAAGCGCTATAAAGATGGTGTCATTACTTCACGGAACACATTTCAAAAATATTATACCCAGAGTGAGCTTCAGCATTTTATTGAACATATTGTTGAAGAAGACCCGATAGCGGTTGCCCCCGGTATTTTCTATATCTTCAAAGATAAAGATGAAGAGCAGCTATACCTTGCCAACAAACAGCGAAGAGTCAGCCATCACTGGAAGCAGTTAACCCAGAAGCCGGTTAAGGTGCCAAGGTCAGACATTCTTTTTGTCGAGCATGGTGCGTTGCTGGAGCAGTTCTGGGTCAGTTGTCTGGACTATGGTCGTCTACCTGCTGCAGATGAATTCAGCCAATATGAGCAGGTTAAAGCAGTGGTGGGCTCGCCTAAAAAAGCCTTCCGGATTTTGTGTGGGCGTTACGAGATTAGTGATTTTGAAAAGGCTGAAAATGACCGCCGGGAAGACTTGCTCATATACTTTGCTCTTCAGCAGTTTTGTAAGCGTAAGCCTTATAGGCATATGCCAGAAAAGCTCAAGCGAGACATAAAGGCTTTTTTTGGTGATTACAAAACAGTACAGGCTAATGCGCAAACCCTACTATTTTCGTTGGGAGGAACAGATGCAATAGAGCAAGCTTGCTGTCAGGCTCACGAGCAGTTACCTGCAAGCATCCTGAACGAGGGGCATTCCCTTGTCATACACTCCAAATTTGTTACTGACCTTCCTCCCGCCTTACGACTTTATATCGGTTGCGCCACTCTGCTGTATGGTGATGTGAGCGATGTTGACTTGGTTAAAGTGCACATTCGTTCTGGAAAGTTAACCTTGATGAAGTACGAAGGGTTTGAGACTAAACCGATTCCGATGCTGCAGGATCGTATAAAAATTAATCTGAGAAAGCAGGAGATAGAACTTTATAATTATACGGACGGCACGTATGCCCCGCAGCCTCTGTATTGGAAGTCCAAGTTGATTGATGAAGGCTTTGCTGATTATGACAAGCAGAAATCCTTTGATAAAAAACTTCGCGCCCTGGAGTTGCCTGACATGGATGGTTATGGTCTCGACTACGACACCTTTACCGAAGTGCTAAAGCATGGTTATAACCTCGAGGTTAAGGGTTATCGCTTCTACAAAGTCAATAAAGACTGTGAAGAGCTTTACTAATCCTGTGATGACTGTTTTTATATACAGTACTTTGAGCAGGGTGGTTAGGTGGATTCCGTGATGAATTTATAATCTTACGCCTTGCCTTAAAAATTGATCTAACGGACAATCAGTCACTGGAGGTTAACTCCAGTGGCAAATAAAACGGCAGGTGCAAGTGGCAAATTATACGGCTAAATTTTCAGGGCATGAGACTTTTCCTCTTCGGTACGGGTGGTTGTACAAGGCCGTTTCATCCGTGCGCGATCAGTATGATGACAAGCCGTTGAAGCCCGTAACCTCAGGTAGTTCAGAAGATAAAGAGAAAGCTGTCGTCCGTATGGGCGTAGGTAAAAACATGGTTAGTTCTATAGCTTATTGGACTATTGCATCAAAAATGATCGATGATGCTAACCGTGAACAAGACACCCTGACAGAAATTGCAGCTGATCTTTTTGGGGAAGAGAAAGGGGTGCCGGGATGGGACCCTTATATGGAACGTATTGGTACAGTCTGGCTGCTGCACTGGTTGCTGAACCGTGATTACCATACAGTTACGTCTTATCGGTGGTTTTTTAACCGGTTTAACGGTCAGCGTTTCGATAAGCAGCAACTACTAGACTCTCTGACCTTAGATGCTGAAAAACTGAAATTTGATGGTAGCGAAAAAGCCGTAAAGAAAACGCTCAACCAAAAAACGGTCAGCAAAGATATCGATTGCTTTTTGCAGGGTTATACTTATAGAAGTTCCTCAAACTCCAAGATCAGTGAAGACAGCTTTTCCTCTCCTCTCGTCGAGTTAGGCTTGATCCGTACATTAGAAGATGGGCGCTATAAAAAATACAATGCTGATCTGGGCGAACAGGAAAGCCTGCCTATTGAGGTGTTCACTTATGCTCTTATCGATTTTTGGAATATGTATGCCAAAGAGAGTAAAACGATTTCTTTTGATCGGTTACTGACCGCTGAGGGTTCACCTGCTCGAATCTTTCGCTTGTCACAGAGTGCTTTGGCGAACCGTCTGGATTTGGTTGAGGAATTGACTGATAAACGCATTTCTTGGACGGACACTCAAGGCTTACGCCAGATTCAGTGCGACGATATTGTTAACCTGAATGACTCCAAGTCTTTCATTCTCAGCCAATACTATCCAGGGTAAACAATGCTGCTTGCAGACAAATATTTCATCAATGTTCGCTATCAGCGTGCTACCCGTATTGATAACGACCTGTCACCTGAATTCTTTCCTGGCCTTGTATTTCATGGCACAGCTGAAAATACACTGCGTACACTGGGTAAGCAGTATTCAGAAGCAAGACAGCGAGCGTTTACCGTAACCGGCCCGTATGGTACCGGTAAGTCTACCATTGCCCTTTTATTAGCTGGTTGCTTGCATGATAACAAGCAGATTCGCAGCGCAGCAAAAGCACGTCTAGGCAAGGCTTTTGACAAAGAGTTTGGACGTTATTTCAAAGTTGATAAAGGCTGGTTAATCATCAGGGCAGTGGGAGGTATTGGCCATCCCGTTGGTTCTATGTGGCAAGCTGTCATCAAAGCCCTATCTGAACATCCAGGCACCAGCAAGTTAGCAGAAAAATACGATCAACCATCAACTGCCCCAAGTTCAGATGAGTTTTATGCCTTTATGCAGGCAATGCTCAAAGACGTAAAGGGAAAAGTCGATGGTGTCTTGTTCATGCTAGATGAGATGGGCAAAACTGTTGAGCATTTCATTCGTGATGATAGTAGCGGCGCTAACAAAGCTCTAAAGGTTCAATTTTTCCAGAATTTTGCTGAACTGTTCTCAGAAGTGCCTGGACTGTTCGTCGGCTTTTTGCATCAAGCGTTCAGTGAGTATGCCCAGTCACGCGGGAAGAATATTCAGGATGAATGGGCAAAAATACAAGGTCGCTATACTGACCTGCTTTACAATGTTTCTGAAGATGAAACAGTTGCTCTGATCGCCCAGTCTCTTGAGGCACAGCTGGCACTTTTGGATGACTCTGCCCAATACCATAGTCAGCTGGTGGAGAAAGTTTGCAAAACATTGCAGCGAGAGAAACTGCGCACGAACAAAGTCCTTCAGCGCCGCCTCCTGGACTGTTTTCCACTGCATCCGACCGTGGCACTGCTGCTTGGTCCAATATCAAAACGCCGCTTTAGTCAGAATGAACGAAGCACTTTTAGCTTTTTGAACTCAAGAGAGCCTCATAGTTTTCACCGCTTTCTTGAAGATCATGATGATGGTGAAAATGTTAGCTACCGACTCTACAACTTATGGGATTACCTTGAGAGCAATCTTGAACATCATATTGTTGGCACCAATGATGGTCATGCATGGTCGGTAGCCAGTGAAGCAGTAATTCGTATCAGTAATAGTGGAAGTGATACCCATAGGCAGATTGTTAAAACCATTGCCATGCTGAACCTATTTGGTCGTACCTTGGGTATGTACGCTACCGACTCTGCGCTGAAAGCGGCTATGGATCACATTGATGAGAGTACGCTGGAGCAGTCTCTAGATGAGCTGCGCTTGCAGTCAATTGTCACTTTCAGAAAACACCTGAGTGCCTGGGCTGTATTTGAAGGCAGTGACTTTGACCTTGAAGGCTTGCTAGAAGAGCAAAGAGAAAACTTACAGTTTGATGATAGCTGGACAAACGTACTTGACTATCAGCGCTTCACCATTGCCAAGCGTCACTACCATGAAGCTGGTACGCTTCGTTGGCTCGATCAGCGTGTTGCGCTCTCTGTCGAAGATGCTGGCAAAGAAAACTGGAAAAATCGTAATGAAGCATTTGCCTCGTTTTTGTTATTAGTGAATGAATCAGAGGACAGTGCAGAGCAATTAGCAGAGTTCAGCAAGCTGAATACTCGTTATGTTACCGGTGTTTGTCTGGATATTGAGCCGCTTAAAATAGCTGCAAAAGAGTTATGGGCACTGCAACTCATCGCTCAAGATACACCTGAGTTGATGCACGACAAAATTGCGGCCAAAGAATATGAAGTACGTAAAGCGAATGCTCAAAAAGAGTTGGATTCTGCTTATGACAAAGCATTTTCCAATAGCGTTTGGTGGTCTGATGGTCAGCGAATAGGTTCTGACTCTCTCAACGTTATTGCTTCGCAAATAGCGGATCAGATGTATCCCTATACACCCAAGATTTTCAATGAACTGATTAACCGCAAAAGACCATCGGGCACCTCCAATGCAGCCCGTCGTAAACTGATGGAGCGCATGGTTGAGTTTTCTGACCAGGATAACCTTGGACTTGATGAAGGGTTTCCTCCGGAAAAAGCGATTTACCTATCTTGCCTGAAGCAAACAGGTCTACATGCAGCTCAAAAAGGTGGGTTTGGATTTAAGATTCCAAAGAAAAAAGGCTCTGAAAGCTTACGTAAGATGCTTGAAGCAGCCAAGGAAAAGATCAATACAGCTGCTGAGTTGGTAACTCTTGCGGAAATTTACTCCCTGTGGGAAAGCAAACCCTTCGGCTTGACGGCTGGACTATCACCCGTTCTGGCACTGGCATATCTCTTGAGTCGGGATGAAGAGCTGGCTTACTACGATAAGGACAGCACTGGAGAGTATGTGTTTATCCCTGAGATTGATGATGAGTTCGTCAATAAAATGATGCGGGCACCAAAAGAAGTAGCGGTGCGTTACTTCGAGGTGAGCGGAGTTAAACACCACTATATTCATACTTTTGCTAAGGTGGCAGGAAATAAGTTAGAGAGAGAAATATCTCCTCAAGCACTGAGTGTTGCTCGTCCTATTGTCACCTTTGTTCATCAGTTGCCAGCATGGGTGAAAAATGCGCGCTTAGCTGATGGGCCTGCTAAAAAGTTCCGGGATGCGGTCATGAAAGCAAATGACCCATATCGTTTGCTGCTTGAAGACCTGTATGCTGTTTTTGGTATGGATTCTGCCAAGTCAGAAGAAGACTCTGACAAGCTGCTAGACAACGCACTCAACAATGCAATCGATCAGCTGCGATCCATGCATATGGAAATGCTGAATGGCTACAAGAAAATTTTGACTGAAGAACTTGGACAGCTGGATTCAAGCTTGGAGAAGCGTTGTGAACGGGTGCAGAGTGTTGCAGCAGACTTTCGATTACAGAGATTTGCTAGGTTACTTGGGCAATGCTCATCTTCTGATGACCATTGGTTAGAAAGTCTGATCTCTCTTGTTGCATCCGCTCCAGCTAAGGACTGGAATGATGCAGCCCTAGCAAGGGGGCGTGAAGAGTTATTTGAATATTGCCAGCGTTTCAAACGAGTAGAGAATTTTATTTCAGCAGGAGTACCGGATTCCGATGTGGAGCAGTCGAAATCGATTGCTCTGGTTGTTGGTTCTGGTCGAAGAGCTGAAACATTTTCTCGACAAGTATCGATTAATGAAAAGCAAACTGAGGAAGTCGGGAAACTGAAATCTAAATTGCTTAAAGTGCTAAAAGGTTACAGTGCTGATGATTTAAAAGCTCTGGCATTACAGGAAGCACTGAAGGATCTCCTGACATCAGACGATGAACCTGAGCCTGCAACTGGGCAAGTATGTGAGTTGGAGGGAGCCTGATGAGTGAGCCACGTAAAGTAAAGCATGTACTAGGTTTATCAGGCGGGAAGGATAGCGCAGCCTTGGCCGTTTATATGCGAGACACTTATCCCGACTTGGATATTGAGTACTTCTTTACCGATACAGGAAAGGAACTCCCTGAAGTTTATGAATACTTCAACAGGCTGGAGGCCTACCTCGGGAAAGAAATTGTCCGACTGAATGATGATAAAGGCTTTGACTACTGGCTGAAGCAGTTCAATAACTTCCTGCCATCTGCTCAGCAGCGCTGGTGCACCATTCAGATGAAGCTGAAGCCTTTTGAAGAGTGGGTAAAACCATTTATTGCAGAGGGGTATGAAATCATCAGTTACGTCGGTATCCGGGCTGATGAACCTTATCGAGATGGTTACGTACCAACAGAGAAGTTCCTGAAAGTCCGTATGCCATTTGCTGAAGATGGGCTAAACAAACAAGACATTATTAATCTTTTGAATAATGTTGGCCTTGGTCTGCCGAAATATTATGAATGGCGCTCTCGCAGTGGCTGTACTTTCTGCTTTTACCAGAGAAAGATTGAGTGGGTAAAGTTGAAGGAGCGTCACCCGGAAGCTTTTGAAGAAGCAAAGCGATACGAAAAGCATCTCAATGAGAATGCTTCGGGTGAAAAGTATTACTGGCTTGGGAAAGATACACCGCTCTCTACTCTGGAAGATCCTAAACGGATTGAAGAGATCAAGCGGAATCACGAAAAAGCATTACAGCGCTTTGAGAAAAAGCGTCGGCGTAATGCTTTGTTGGAGCAGGAGTTGATTGAGATGGTGGATCTCGACGCCATTTATGATGAAGTCGAGGGTGGTGGGGCTTGTTTTACTTGTTACAAATGAAAAACTTTGTATAAACTCTAATAGTTCGATAATGCATGAAAAGGATTTCGAAATGCAGAAGAAGCAAGTAACAGATTTGAAGTATAAAGACGGTGAGAAGGTTGCACATCCTATGCACTTGTCAAATACTTCATGGAACCGAGATGGTGTAAAAAAAGTTAAGAAATCAAGAAAGGAGTGTGTCTGCGTTTTTGGCTGTGAAATTACGACGGGTTCACAGTATACGTCACTTGAAATGCTGGCTGGATCTGGCGGTTGTGAAACATCCTGTGTGAGTTTTGCTCTATGTGAAGCCCATACACTTGAAACCGAAAAAGAGTTAAACCATCCATTGACTCAGATACCGAGCCAGATGATTTGGTTGAGGTATGGGCAACTTAAATAGTAATAGCAGCTCAATTCAATTTATATTGAGCTTGCTCAATTTACCCTTATTTATTTAAAGATCGGAAGTTTTTTTGACTTGGTTTTATGATACTCAGCATATTTAGATTCAAGGTCCTTCTTGTTGATTTTTGTTTTTGCTAATCCTGTTGATTTGCACAAAAGTTCTGTTATGAATGCCCTCTCTGCTTTTGCGCCAGATATTCGCTTTGTATCAGGATTCCAAATTATGTTAACCCATGGTTCTTTGGTTAAATCAGTAGGGATCTTGTTGAGATTATCAGTAATCTCGCTTATCTCTTTGTCTTCAAGTAGAGATCTTTGAATGGTTTCAGCGTAAATTAGTTGCCCAATAGGCCTCATCCATATCGATCCTCCATCTTTCGTTCTGTATTTACCAGGTTTGCTTTTTTGGCTCGAAATTTCTTCTAGCTGTTTGATTTTTGAAAAAAGTTGCTCCCATATTGATGATAGATATAAATAAAAGTCATCCAAAAAAGCATCGTCAGGTCTTTTTGAAAGAAAATCTTTATCAAGGTCAGTTCCATTATTATAAGACTGTCCAATCGTATAGTTGCACTCGTACAGGGATGCCAAAGTAGAAAAGTAGATTGAATCCTTTGTTGATGTTGAAATCTGCTTTCCAGTTGAGTCTATTTTTATCAATTTCTTTATTGCGTCTAACTCTCTTACCATACGTCTTGTAGTGATTGCTACACAATCATCTTCGTCAATTGCAATATTTGTTTTTTGGTCTGTAGGCTTTGCATACCTATTCAATTTTGTGAAAAGCCGCCTTGTTCGAACCATTCCATCTTTTGTTTCATCATGTTTTATTATAAGGACGGAGATTTCTTCATTTTTTAGATCAACATTCTCTTTAACAGCATTTTTAATTGACTCAAGCCTATGTTGGCCGTCAAGGGCAAAATAAGTCTGGCTTCCATCCATTTGCAATAGACCAAATGAATGATTAACTTTGTCAACAATACCATGCTGCTCGTCGATACGTATTGGGTGGAACTGTGGGTTGCCATTATAGATGGCTACAACAAGGCTTCCATAAAATCGCTGTTTTTCATTTAGTAAAAACTCTGTCATATCTGTTACCCTTCCGGATAACTCTCGCTGTATTAATTGATCTAACTCTTTATTTGGGTGAATCTCCTCGGCGAGTTCCACCTGCTTTGCAACCTCACCAAATTTCATTTTAGTGATGTAATAAGTCCAATCACCCATTTTTGCTTTAAGTGCGGGGACGTAATTTGTGCTCATTAGATTTCCTCTTAAAAAGCAGGTTCGGGATTACAAAGAAGAAATGAATTTTGACTGAATGCTTTTTGTGCTGAATAGTCCGGCTCATTTTCTATATAAGCATCATATGGCTCATCAAAACTTGCCGAAATATAATTTGAGTAATTATTGAAATCATCCTTGGATAATCTCTGAGATGAATTAAAAATTGGATCAAATAACTGAATGAGAGTGTCTTCCACAGTTGTCAAGTTGTCAGGAGGTACTGCCGCCAAGAAAATTTCCAAACTGTCACCATACTCTGAAAACATGGTTTTTATGTTCTCTCGAATTTTTCTTGTTGCACTAGCTTTTATTGATTCCCTTTTGTCAAGCAGATATGACTCAAGTCGAGTATTCAGGTTATTGGTTTTGCCTATATAAACCACAAGCGGATAAAGTTGTCTACTGGAAATAGGTCTTCTAGCTTGCTTCTTCTTATAAATATATATACACCAGGACATGTAGGTGATTTTTTTAGGTTGGCTTTTGTAAGTTTTCCTATTTTTGACCATTGTAGTTTTGGTATTTTCTTTGCTTGAATATTGATGAAATCTTCTTTCCATACTCTACAATCCCCAATGTTGGGGAAATCTATATAGTTATCACTCATGCTTTAATGAAGTTTTTATTAGGTTTGTAATAGTGGTAATTTCTTCGGTGGATGATTGAATTCCAAAGCTAAGCCTAATAGTCCTTTCGCTAGCATTTCTATTAAGCCCTATTGCCTTGAGAACGTGTGACGGTTCTACTGATGCAGAAGAACATGCAGAAGTACTTGAAATAGACACATGATTTTTATACTCATTAAATAGTTTGTTAGAATCAAGGTTGCTAATAGTGATATTTAAAATATTTGGAATTTTTTTTTGCGAACCATTATGGGTTATATCAACTGATGATATCTTCTCCAAAAAAATACTGTATATAGTATTTATATGTTCTCTATCATTTCTGTTTCTGAGTGCAGACTCAAATCCAACTATTAGAGGAGTAGCCATGGTTCCTCCGCGAAGTCCAATTTCTTGCCCGGCCCCATGAATAACAGGCGTAATTCTAGTTTCTCGTATATTACGAATGTAAAGCGCACCAATCCCCTTAGGACCATAAATCTTGTGTCCGGAAACAGACATCAAATCAATATTCAGATCATCAACATCAATATCGAGCTTACCAAAGGATTGAGCTGCATCAGTATGAAATGGAATGCCTCGATCCAAACATAAGGCACCTATCTGTTCAATAGGTTGAATGGTGCCTAGTTCATTATTGACATGATGAATGCTGGCCAGAATGGTGTCAGAGCGGATTGCTTCCTTCACTTTTTCCGGATGAATCACGCCTTCCTGGTCTGGATCGACATACGTAACTTCAAAACCTTCTCTTTCCAGGTAGTGGCAGATAGCCAGAATACACTTGTGCTCGATAGATGAAGTGATGATATGACGCCCTTTTTCCCTATTCGCCCAAGCAATCCCTTTAATGGCTAAGTTGTTGGACTCGGTTGCACCGCTGGTAAATATAATTTCACTGGGGTAAGCACCAATTTCATCAGCAATAGTGGTACGTGCCTGTTCTATCGCTTCTGCTGCCTGCCGACCCATCTGGTGTGAGGAGGATGGATTAGCATAAAAGTCCGTAAACCATGGGCGCATTGCCTCCATCACTTCAGGCAGAACAGGGGTTGATGCGGCAAAATCAAGATATATCATAATGAGGGGGGCCTGAAATTCTATTGAAGGAGTTTTATGCGCTGAGAGTGGCGGGGACGATCAACTAGCACTTCTCCAGTGAGATAAACCTGACAGTAACCTAGTAGATTTTGAGTAAGTGCTTTGACGTCCGTACGGTATGGACGCGGGTCATCTTGAAGTGCTTGCTGGATTGCTGTTGAGAGTTCACCAAAATAGAAGCATTTATCATGATGCTCCTCAAGCGAGGTCATTAACCATTGAAAGACTTTACTGTTTTTGATGATGGTTTTGGTTAGTCCACTGCTTTCACAGTTAAAAAGCTGCTCATCGTGCGTGGTTTTAAAGTCATCATCTATGTCCTCGAGTGGATTAAGTAATGGAAAGTCCTTCATCCAAAGCTCTGTTGATTGCTCAAGCATATCCTCTGGCCAACAGGTTAAATTATATTTCGTCAGTTCCAGAGTAATGTCAGAGAGCAACTCTTTCATTTTCTCCAGCATGGTTCTTGTGAGCGGAATCGACTCAGCGATAATGCTATTGACCATTAGCAGGTCTTCTTCATCAGCAGTAACCTTCGTCATTAACTCAAGATTACCATCTCCGGAAATGCTTAAACCATTATTGGTGAAATTAGCGCTGCCAAGATACAAAACGGATTCATTAATCAAATAGAGCTTTGCATGGAGCGATGGATGTATTCGAAGGTCTACACCAATATTGAGCAGTGATTCGAAAGCGCTAATTGTTGATGAGCCTGCTAAGAAGTCCTGTGGTATTGCCCTGGCTACAATTGTAGTGTTGCCATTGCTTCTCAGACTTTCTTTGTGAGTATTCACAGCACTGTCAGTAATGTATGCACTCAGTATTTTTACCGAAGACGCACTACTTAACTGAACTTCCAGAGTTTCGTTGAATCTTGCAGATTTAATTAAGTTCATCGAGAAAAGATGTGTTGAGGATGTTGCCATTCTCAACACATAGGTATGGCAGTTAATATGAGGAGTTGTGAAGAGCGTTTGAATTACTCTTCATCATCAAGAAAGTCTTCGAGTAATTGCCCCCAGTCTTTTCGAGCCATTTGTAATTGCTGCTTTCTCTTCTCACTGGTAGTTTCGCGCTCCATTCGAGCCCAGCCTGCCAAGCATATTTCGATGGCTTCTCGTTTTTCCTTGGGTAGCTGCTGCAAAATCTCAGTAGTAAAGACATGGTTTGAGTTCAGCTGGAGAAGCGTGAATCCCTTACTGGTGGTCACATCAAAGAATGCAGGAGTAGAAAGTGGGCGTTCTTCAACCCAGACTTTAAGTTTATTTTCTACGATGCTTTCAGCTACAACCTTGGCCTCAGTCTCAGAGGAGCCAGTCTCGATCAGAGTTTTCTCTACTTCTTCAACAGTAACCGGTGCATCATCAAAAACAGGGTGCTTTTTCTCACGCTCTGTTTCTTTGATGTTAATATCTCGGATAATGTCTTCAACAGATTTTGAACTTCCACTTTGAGATAGCTTGCTCTTTTTGCCATCAAAGCTCAGCTCAGCCAAGCGCTTTTGCAGCTGACTCCTGACGTTAAGAATTTGATCAATAACTTCATAAATTTTGAGTTTTGGATCATTATTCTCACGTAAGTCTGCCCTGTAGTCCGCTTCTGACTCAAAGCCTTCTTTCAGAGCCTCTTCAGCCATGTTCATCATTTTAAGATTAACTACATGCTGCTTGTTGTTGGTAACACCAAAGACTCTGTCAAGCGCTGGAGAAAATGAAATCTCAATACCGCACCAACGGCCAGTATATTGTTTCATATCTGTAGTCAGAAACTCATCTGTAAGCGCCAATTCACGGCCAGCTCGAACTACGGAAACGCCAATATTTTTGTAAGCATATTTACCCCATGCGGTGGAGCCTGCTTTACCATCAGTTGTTTTGAGTATTTCCTCAAGTATGGGTTTTTTGACAATACTGCCGACAATCTGAACCTTCTGTTCAACTCCATTTTCATCAGCGATACCAAATTCATACTTGCCATCATCGACTATCTCAAAAAAGGCTTCCCCTTTGAAATCTCCGGGAAGGTCAGGCAGTGCTGTATCCTTCATCAAGAATAACGGATCATTCGCTTTGAATTTACTTTCGTTATCAATGATGTACAGATTATTGTCCAGTAATGCACATTTGAAGCGAATGGTTACTTGATCATCTTGCATGAACTTACGGTACATGCGGCCAACGATATCCTGCGTATGCTTGTAGATGGTTGTACCTGTTTTCCACTGACAACGATCAAGATTGCTCCATAGAACAAGTGTACCTGACTTGGGAAGGCCTTCCCCGAGACATTTTGCAATATCTTCAGGTATTTCAGAATCCACTGGATAAGGGATTGTTTCCAGTCTACCGTCTAGAATTTCATCAATATCAAGATAGGTGTGAGCAATCGTTGAACCTTCTTGCCAGCTCCATACATCAACCCTGCGACATTGTGATACTGACGAGTTGGGTAGCCCCATACCAAAACGGCCAATACCTTCTTTATCATCACGGTTTTTGGATGCGCCAAACTCCAGAGCTAAATGCAGGACATCTTTGCTCATTCCGGCACCGTTATCAAAAACAGCAATCTTATCGACATTCCGGCGAGAGCGCCCACCTTCTTTAGCTTCTGAACGCTGTTCAAACGCTAAAAGCTCAATATGGTTAGCTCCTGCTTGAATACTGTTGTCAATCAACTCTGCCAATGCATGGGCAGCACTCAAAAATCCATTATCTCTCATGGATTCAATGGCAATTTGACCACGGATAAAAGGTCTGTCTAATCTTGGTTCAGTCATGTTACTCATCATTTCATTTTAAGTTGAGGACTAAGCTGGACAACGTCTTGTGTCTTATTAGTATCTGACCAGTTAGTCAATACAAAGTTTCAGATTGTCAAGCTCGGATTAGTGCTCATTCCATAAGCTATCCCAGTGCGAAAATGCACTGATAACACTTTTGAATGCAGGTATGTCATCTCTTACCGTGTAAATCGTGCAATCCTTGTTTCCCTTACTCTTTATTCCCCTCATAGCCCTGCCTGCCATCTGCGAATATTGAACTAAAGAATCGGTAGGCCGAGCAATAATGGCCACGTTGGTGACAGGGGCATCAAAGCCTGCAGTCAAAATGCCGTAATTGATCAAAACCCGAACGCTTTTATTTTTATATTTAGCGATTTTGTAAGCCCGTGATACAGAGTCATCCTGATCGCTATCAAGTGAGTATGCAGTTATGCCCTCAAATGACAGCAATATTGCAAGCTTTCTGGCATGTTCGACGCTACAGGCAAACACAATAGTGGATGAGCCTTGATCGTATTCGTGCTTAATTACTTCAAGAAGTTTTTTGTTCCGGGCGGCGTCATCAGAGAGGTACTCAATGATTTGATTGTTGTAGTTTTTATTTGAGAACTCATCAGCATGCAATATGGTGCTACCGTCATATACAACATTCTTGAAATTTGCTTTGGCAAGGTAGCCCTCTTCAACGAGATAGTTTATCGGTGAGTTATGGCCAGCCACCTGCATGGTGACTTTGTTTCTACCAAAAAATGCCGCTAGCCTTTCATCCTCATCATCATTTTCGAGCTTGCGCCCCGGTGTTGCAGTTAAACCGATCAGCTTGGTGGAGCCGATAGTGCTAAACATATCTCCAACAATTTGAGCATAAGTAGAAGCAATAGCTTTATGGGCTTCGTCAAAAATAATCAGGCTAACGTGCTCACGTAACATGTTATAGAGAATGGCTCTTTTACCTTTTTTAACCGCATTCATTTTTTGCAAGCCAGCGATCAGCATGCCACTGTCTATGCCACCCAAAGAAATATCTGTTGATGAGTAATAGGAATAGATTTTGACTTCTCTGTCGCCCAAGGCTCCCCACGCTTTTTCAAACTCATCAAAAGCCTGATCGCAGAGTTCGGATGTATCTGCCAACCACAGTACGAGCCCTTTCTTATTCTGACGGAGGTGCTGACAAGCCAGGTTCATTGCGGTTCGGGTTTTACCTGCACCGGTAGGTAAGTGAACCATACACCTTTTGTCATCACTGTTATCCAGGATATCCTCAACCTTATGAACCATTGAAATCTGATAAGGGTACATGGGGTAAGCTGGGGTAATACCTTTGAGACTTCTAACTGTTTTTTGGGGTGGGCTATAGGTAACACCAAACTGCCCCATGAAAACGTCTTGGTGTTCAGAGGCTAATTTTTCCAGCAGAGCATAATGATCATTGACTTCGTTTACAGCCTCCTCCAGAGCACCACGTGACGCCAGAATGGACTTGCAAAGCTGCTTGGCTTGGGCAGGCGAAAGTCTATCAATCAGGTCTTTTCTTAGCTTAGGGTTACTCAGTATTTTTGTTCCACAAAAGGTTGATACAGCAGTGACCAGCTCAGAGTTGGTAAGCTCCCTTTCATGAAGATTCCTGAACGCCTGTATGCTGTCATAGCCGAGAAGTTCTGATAACTCACCTTCCGAGTAATTATTTAGTGCTTCTAGAAGGTTGGTATTTTCCATTTTGATGCTCAAAAAAGTGGCTACAATGGTGAGGTGATAATTAAGGCAGTGCTTTTCGAGAGTGTGCGCTATCTACCAAAAAAGCTTATTGTTTTTGGTTGTTACTTCTTCAGGCACGCTACCGCCCATAGGCTTTACAGTTCACTGTTAACGAGCGAAAGCCTCATAGCTCATAAGTCTTTGGTTATGCGATGTGGATCTATTGTGCCAGCTTTGTTGATGCATGGATAGAAGTCGCTGGGTGTGGGGATCACCTAGCAGAAACGAAGAAAAGAGAGGGTTAGGGTCATTGAGTGTGTATAAGTCTCTCCAAGTTGAGTAAAATGACACTTTATGCCCAGTTCCTTGTGTGGATAAATAAAAAAATACTCATAACTCCAATACTTCATTCAGTTTTTACGCAGGCTGAAGTGGATAGTAAGGGTGGCAGGTATGTCTGAGTTCGTGACTTCCTACTGGTGAATACATGAGAATAAGACCGGTGCGGTTTCCACCTGTGTCGAATGTTGCAGATAGAGAGCTTTAGGCAGTTTTTAACCAAGCTCAAGTTGTGTGCAACCGTTTCATATCATTCTTCATAGCTTTTATTTATAGCTGAAATTGTTCAAGAAAACGCTCAGCAGAGAGGTTCCGGGGAATATAGCCCTGGCCTTTGGTTTTGGGTGTCATTATGCATATGGCTGCATTTTGAGAGTCGCTGTTGTAGCTAACGTGAATGGGCTGGTTATGTCCATAAAAATAGAGCCTGTCAAAGGGGAGCTGTTTAACGATCCAAGTGGTTACCTCCAGTGATGAGGTGTCCGGCACATGAAAATCGCAGGCAGCCCCTCCCCGAGAGCAGATGGTGTCTCCCTTCTTGTTTTTTTCAAAGCAGCTATGCTGATCCAGTGTGGGATAGATAGAGGGCAGCACGCCCTGCTCTTTGGCCAGTTTTTTTCTTGCAGTCGCCAATGTGGGTGAGCAAAAGCCATAGGTTATTTCCAGGGCACCAAACTGCTCATAAATCGGATCGAGTATATGAGTCGCCAAATCGGCAAGAGCCTGCCAGCTCTCGTCAGCGAGCGGCAGGTTATCAATAGATGATGATTGCCAAGTTTCACCGCACTCAATCAGTTGCCGGTAGGTGAAGTGTTTGCTGCAGGGTTGGTTGAGCTGGGGCATGTTAGGGGTCGGTGTTTTCTTTTATATCAGAATAATAAAAGTACAGTGGGATTCCAATGACTATCAATTCAAAGAAGGGAGCGAATTTTCTGTCAGGTTGAGCATGGATCACCATTCAGTCAGGGCTAATCTGAACGATTGAGCAATATCGTGGCCTGTGCC
The DNA here is from genome assembly GCF_049310165.1 of Endozoicomonas sp. ALE010. Lineage (NCBI taxonomy): Bacteria > Pseudomonadati > Pseudomonadota > Gammaproteobacteria > Oceanospirillales > Endozoicomonadaceae > Endozoicomonas > Endozoicomonas sp. ALE010. Next base: position 26,107 of record NZ_JBLYNV010000067.1, read on the forward strand.
AGTGAAGGCTTCACCCGACAGTCATTTTGCTGAATTATAGGGTGTGTACCGTGCAGAATATTTATGAAAAGGAATTCATATGAACCCAATAATCCGCGAGTATGTTTATGCCTATGCTGTGGAGGTGGACTGGGGTGATTTATTTCCAGTGCGATCAAAAGTCGCAGCAGCACTGAACAGTGTATTCCCGGCTGTTGTTGGTAACCAGGTTTCTTGCCATGATTATATCCGCAAAGATCATGACTGCATCCTGAGTTATCAGGAAGCACTTAAACGGATGAAAAAGGTGCGGGTGTCTGCGCCACTGAGAACGAAAATTATCCAGGTGGCCCAGAGTATGGATTACTATTTTGCCGACGAAGCACCGGTACTGGATGTGTATGTGACGCTTGATGGCAGCCCGGTAACAGTCATCAATGATGATGGCGAGTGCTGTTTTCCGACCCCATTTCCCTTGGCCACCTGGAAGCGAATCACTAAGACGATGCAGCCAGAGGCGTATGCTCGGGCGAACTGGCCCAAAAGGCGCAGGATGATTTTGAATACCATCAGGCACAATCTTGGATTTTACGATTGTTATTCAGAGATGATGGGTAATGAGAGTGCCATGCGTCTTTTTGTGGATTATATAAAACAGTTTTTTCCAGAACTGGTGACGGGGCTCTCTGATTTTCTGGACAAAAAAGCGCATCATGGCCTTGTGCCTGCCAAATCCGTGAAAAACACTGAGGTTGATGATGATGGCTGTGACGCGGTGGTAAGACGGCACATCCATCAGGTTGATTTGTACGATATGACTTATGATGCGTTTTCTGATGTGTTTGAAGATTCTTGAATTCAGTCTTATCCGCAGGGCTGGACTGAGTTGATTTCTTTTGCAAGCCAATCGACAAACTTCAAGGCATTTGATGGAGGATTTTGGAGAAAAATTTAACCTTGCAGTGTAAAAGTATCTTGGTTATGAGCAAGAGTTGAGGTGGGACCCATAGGGGGGAGCAGCCCCCCTATGAATAGTTGTTCTTAAAAAATTGAAAAATAGGTTCCAACCTGCCAGCTTGCAGCACCAGCAGCCACTATACCGATTAAGGCCATAGCCCATGTGCCGCGAATTTTATAAGAGCTGTTGGCTTCATTGGCTTCTTGCAGATCGAGTCTGGTTTGAGCCAGCTGTTCGTTGATTTCTGTAAGCTTGGTAGTTGCCTGGTCTAACTTGGACTCCAGGGCAGTCTGTGTCTGGCAGCTTTTCTCTTCAAATGCTGATTGCCTACTCAGAAGCGTTTTTTCTGCTTCTTCACTTTTTGCAAGCAGCTGGGCACGAGATTCGTCCAGTGAGCTTTGCAACGCATGTTGGTTTTCTGCAAGCGTGCTGGTTAGTTCAGACACTTGCTTATGTATATAGTTGTTTTGCTCCTCTAATACCCTGCCTGTTTCCTCAGCCGCCGCCGCTAATGTCTGGTGGGTTGTACTGCTGAAATCCTCGAATTTTCCAGTTAGAACTTTATTGAACTGCTGCTGGCTATCCTGAATCTGTACAAACTCTTCACCCATCCAGTTTTTTTGGGCCTGTAGCTGTTCGCACAGGCTGACCTGAAGAGCATCATGGTTGCGCGTAAATTCTGCCTTTTGGTAGTCAACCCTGTTGCTGATATACGAAACTGCAGAGTCAAGCATATCTTTTGTTTCATGGCGAAGGGATTCATTTGCCTGAGCTACCTTTGACTCTGCTTCTTCTACCCTTTTAACGCAGCCAACCAGTTTTTTGGCTTGTTCCTGGGTTAGACCTTTTGCTTCCAGAAGGCCCTGATTTGCTTTGCAGATATCTTTCTGTTGATCTTCCAGGGTGCGCTGTTGTTTAAGAATTTGCTGGTTCTGCTCTTTAAGCTGTTTGGTCTGTTCTTCCAGCAGTCTTTGCTGTTTTAGCAGAATACCTTGCTGATCACTCAGCACCTTGGAAATAGCAGTATTCACCACCAGTAGCTGGGAAGACTTCTGAGTTAACCGTCCTATCGATTTGTTGAGGTCAAGCTGGGCCTCATCGATTTTGTCGCTGCGATCATTCCACCAGTTACTGATACGGCTGTTGTTCGCTTTTTCCCGGCGTAGACGGTCTAATCGGTCTGTATTACTACCTACTGATTGGTTTGCCGACAAAATGTCATTTACAATGCCTTTGATATCACTGTTTCTGATGCAGGGCGAAAGCTTCAGATGTACTAACGTACATAAATAATTCTGCCATGATACATTCTGCTTAATGCAGAGGTATGGTCCAAATGAACAGT
>NZ_JBLYNV010000068.1:0-28307 GCF_049310165.1 Endozoicomonas sp. ALE010
CAGTCGGTTAGAATGCCGGCCTGTCACGCCGGAGGTCGCGGGTTCGAGTCCCGTCCGGTCCGCCATTTTATGCCTGTGTTGAGAAGCAGGTAAGCAGAGTAAAAAATTTGGGTGATTAGCTCAGCTGGGAGAGCATCTGCCTTACAAGCAGAGGGTCGGCGGTTCGATCCCGTCATCACCCACCAACTAGAAACTAGTATCTGGATACTAGAAACTAGATAGCGGACCGGTAGTTCAGTCGGTTAGAATGCCGGCCTGTCACGCCGGAGGTCGCGGGTTCGAGTCCCGTCCGGTCCGCCATATACCTTAACCCTTACGATACCTGTCGTAAGGGTTTTGTCGTTTATAGGACCTGTAAACAAAGGGTTAAACACATGATGCTGTGGTTTGTGGCCTTTCGTTTTTAAAGCTAATTTCCCCGTTTTTCTTACTTTTCTCTCTCCTCTCTGAAAAGCTGTGGTCTGAGCCCTTCCGAGAAATCAGGTTTGAGTACCAATAACATGACCTACGGTAATAATATCTGCAATGGCCAGCTTGGTGATCTTTTTAAAGTCCATCTTGAACTGATTGGAATATTCCAGGCTATACATCACTTACCTTGCCATCAGTCAGCTCATTCATTAAGGCACTGACAGATTCGGCGCTGTGGCCTTTGCCTTCATCAAGTTCTTTCATTGCCGCCACCGAGGTTTTATTGGGCTGCTGAACTCGCACTTCAAACGGGATGCCACCGTGATTGATGACCGCCTTGGCAAAGAGCTTAATGGCCTGAGAAGTACTTAAACCAATGGCTTCGCAGATATTAGTAAAGGCAGCCTTGGTATCGTGATCGATACGGGCGCTGAGCATTTCCTGCCTCATTTTTCACTCTCCATAAGTTAAATATGTCTTACATTGTTATACATTGTACGACAAGTTATAGAAGGATATCGGAGATATTCAAGTGCAGTGGATGCCGCTTCCCTGGTTAAAGAAAAGGAAATCCGATGGCCATTAACAATAACGATGACAGCCTGATCGAAAGCGCGAAGGCCAATGGGCTGGAACCGTTCGAATTTTTGATAAGTGCAAGCTTTGATAGAGCCGCATCTTCAGTAAATATATCGGTAGTCGTTTGATTAAATTCGCTTTGGTTAGCTACTTAATATCCTGTTGATTGGCTTCATTCCTCTGACGGATAAACGACGCTTTGATGGAAGCTGCTTCAAATCATCAATGCTACACCGACCATCAGCCTCTGGTTCATCTGCAAGGATCGGTAGAGCGAGTTACTTTCCATAGCGAAGCCAGCGGATTCTTTGTGATATTGCCTGAAAAGTTTGGACTCGATTAGGTTAAAGTAGAAAGCACGTCATGACTCGTCAATCAGCGCTGATGGAATAGGTGTCATAAGTTTCTGATAGCGTATCATGGAAGCCCCAGCCCATATCATGAGTATCTCTTAAGATGCTACGCAATCGGTCATCAAAATCATGAAAGAGATCTTCTTTGACAATGAATTTGATGGCGCTTTCATACATGCTTTCCATACTGCAATAAAAAGGTTCATCAATGTCGCCATACTCTTGGGTGCACCAGACGCCAGATTCCACAAATGTGAGCATGATGTCGGCAAGGCCAGCATTAGAACAGGATATTTTTTTGTAGTCTGAGATCGCTTTCCTGGCAACGGATGCTCTCATGGAGGGGAATTGCCTACGCCCCGATGGGATGTATTCATCCCTGACGATCTTTTTGTATTTTTCCAACACTGCGGAATCGTCATTAAAGAATGAGGCTTGGTAGAACTCTTTTATGTTGGCAAATTTCTTATAGAGATGGGCAATTTCTTCGACCAATTCATTCTGGTTCTTTTTCCTTAACTGTTTCTTCAGTTCAGTCAATGTTGGCTTTTTGGACATTTGTATAATCGCTCATTAAGAGACAGGCCAATGTTAGGGTGGTGACTTATAGCCTTATGAATGGTCAATTTCAACCACTTCTGGTCTGATGGATAAGTCAATGTTTGATGAGCTGCTGGCCAGCGTCCAGGAGCTGGATGATATTCGAGAACGAAAAAGCCAGCTGCAAGAGTGACTGGGTTTCCAGAGGTTGAAGTAAGAGCGATTCTTGAGAAGTTAGGGTTGAGTCAGGCGAAGTTTGCCTTGCTGATAGGTGTCAGCAAAAGACTCTGGAAAACTGGGAGCAAGGGCGTCGGCAGCCAATGGGGCCAGCCAAAGCACTGCTGAGAATTTTTGCGGTAGATCCGAAGGGGACTTTGAAAGCACTGCATGGATAGTTTCAAGGTACAATGGTTCTGTTAATGTTGGTTATCAAAACATTCCGCAGCCTTTTCCCTCGCCACCGCCATACACCTTGACCCTTACGATGTCTGTCGTGAGGGTTTTGTCGTTTATAGGATCTGTAAACAAAGGGTTAACAGCACCCCGATGGAGTTTTCACACTCCCCACAAACAAGCTATTTTCCCCTGTTTTTACCGTTTTCTCTATCCTCTTAGAAAAAGTGGAGGAATTGGCCCTTCGAGTCCTCCACTTTTTTTGTATTTCAATATCAGTAAGTTAGGTTACAATTTGCCGGAGGTCGCGATGGAGGTTTCAGTTCTCTCATTTGGTAGGCTCTCGGGACTGCGGGCGAACTTTTATACGTTTTTTTGTGGAGTTTGTGCAGAACCTCTCTGGTTATATCGGTAAATATTAATAATGAAAACGATTGGATTGATTGGTGGGATGAGTTGGGAGTCAACTCTAAGCTACTACAAGGGAATTAATGAAGGCGTTAAGACGTCTCTTGGGGGGTTACATTCAGCCAAGGTTGCCCTCTACAGTGTCGATTTCGCTGAAATTGAGAAGCTTCAGCACCAGGGTGAGTGGGATAAAACAGCAGAGATTCTGTCCGCTGCGGCTCGTTCTGTTGAAGCAGGTGGGGCTGATTTCTTTTTAATTTGCACTAACACCATGCATAAAGTGGCAGAGGCTGTTGAAAAATCCGTTGCCATTCCTCTGGTGCATATTGCTGATGCAACCGGCGAGCTTCTTGTCAAAGATGGTATAAAACGGGTTGGTTTATTGGGCACTCGCTTCACCATGGAGCAAGCGTTTTATAAAAATCGCTTGTCGGACAAGTTTGGTATAGACGTTGTTATTCCGGATGAAACTGAACAGGAGGTAGTCCATCAGGTCATTTACACGGAACTCTGTCTTGGACAGATCAACAACGCTTCCCGCAACCAATATTTGAAGATCATTAGCAGTCTGCATAACCAAGGGGCTGAGGCAGTAATTCTCGGTTGTACTGAAATTGCCTTGTTGGTTCAACAGACCCATACGACCATACCACTGTATGACACAACAGAAATACATACCCAGAAGGCAGTGAAGTTAGCGATTGTTGAATAAAATAAACGGGTGGTAAATCGTAGACCGCTTCGGAAGTGCGTATGCCGGAGCATTGCTGGAAGAAATAGCGCCTCATCAATCGCTTGATGAGGCTTCAGGGGCTATGCTTGCAAGTTTGCTGAAATGCTCTCGCTGTTCGGTCCAAACGGAAGATCAGGTTAGAACGGCGTTATTTGATCTGCTGACAAAGGAGGATGACGTATTGGATAACACGTTAACTCCCAATCAGCAGAATCAAGCGATTAAGCCCTTGTTTGATACCCGGGTTGTTTCCCGGAAACGTAACAGCGCATTGTCTCCAGTACCCGGTTGACGTTACGGATTTTGAAAGAAGTCAATAAGACCCAGTTGAAACTGGAAATAACGTCGGGCTATCGCCACGGCTGCGCCATGATGCACCGACAGGCCATACTGGCCACTGAATTTTGTCCGCCCTATCACCGACGTGTAAGCCGGGTTGATCCTGGCCAACCGCCAGACGTTGCTCTTAGGTTTTGCCATAGGTGTGACAGGGAATGGTCCATTTGTTCAGCGGGTTACCGTAGCGGTCAATCAACGCCAGGGCCTGGTGGTCGGAGTTGATATCAAGACCCATCGCACTGGCTTCCGGGCGGGTACACGGATGACCTCGTATCGCAGCCGTTGTCACCAGCAACCGCCAGCCTTTCTCATCACGGGCAAACCGAAAGGACAGTGCTTGGACATAGTGTTTATAAAGGTCTCCAAACTGATCCGACCGGCCTTTAAGCCCAACGTCTGCCCTTCCGTTTTTTAAGCTATTTCCAGAACACTCTTTAAAGAGCTGGAAGCACTCCAGCAAACACTTAACACCAAGGATTCAGCAACTCCCAAACATCAATTAGTGCATCCTTGCATTGTGTGCTTTAAATTTCTGGGCAGTCCGTGGCCATGCCAGCTCAGAAATCAGACCAGATTACATGGGAGCGTCCAAGTGGAAGTTTCAGGTGGCTGATCCTGCTCGCCCTCGTGTTTTTTCTCCATATAAAACTCTTGCCAGGGACCATCAGGATAGCCAAGGTCCTTAAAATATTTTCGTGTATAACTATCATTTCTATCCAATTGACTCTCATAGTCTTCCAATGCTTTGGCCTGATCATCTTTTAACTGCTGTGCATAGATTAACCTCTTGACATTACCATCCGATTCTAGGAAAACTCTGCGCTTATCAAGCAATACCTCCTTAATCAGGTCAGCTGGAGTCTTCCCGTCATTATCCAGCTGCAACAGTGTTGACCTTCCAGTGCCGTCCAGCTGATTTTCCAGCAGATACTCAAAGACCTTCGGATGTTGCTGCTGTGTAGCGAGATGCAGCAGACTGCTCTGGCTGTTTGTGCTGTGCATCAGATGGTCGTCGTAGTAAACCTGGCGAAAATCTCGCCTGAGACAGTCACAAAGCTCGGACACCACGTCCAGGCTACCATTCGCGGCGGCCAAGCTTAGTAAGCTATCGCCGGTATTATTTACCGTATTATTGATTTTTCCAGCAGCTGACAGTTCGTGAATTAATATAAAAGCACCCTCATTCCAGCTGTTTAACAGGGCAAAATGCAAAGGAGTGTCAGCGTTCATGGCAGGTATACTCTTACCATCCTTTGTAGTAATTGCCAGTTCGTCCACATCAATTGCGGAGGTGCATTGATCAATGATGTCCGAACATTGAGGGTCAGCAAGTACTGCCTCAAGCAGCACATTATCCTTTGCCAGGCAGGCAATGTGGAGCGGAGTAAGCTGATGGGGAAGGTTCCAGCTATCCACCAGACGACCATTGGGGGTAAGTAGTTCGGCAGCAACATCCTTGGCATTGTCAAGAAACGTCCCTACCTCTGCTGACTTCAGAAACTTGCTCGCCGCCTCTGTGAACTCAGGCACCGCTGATGCCTTATCAGATTCATACATGGGGCCCAGGACATTCTCCGGGGGCAGATTAATTACACCACCAGTACCATTCATAATATGCTCCTGTGTTAACTTATCAGTTGGAGCAGGTTCCCGGTAGAAAGTTCCCTTCAATCGTTTTTCTCGTTTTTCTTACTTTTCTCTCCTCTGTGAATGAGTCTTTGTCTGATGGCTTTCTCGAGCTGGTGGAGATGATGAGCCATCCACTTTGGGCTGATCCCGATATTCAGGCCATAGAAAACGCAGACGTATAGGGTGCTTAAAATTTTGACTGAGTATCATTGAAAATCAGCAATTACGCAAAATTGCAATGTTACTCGCGGATAAGTCGGCTGTGCTTAGTAATTGTCCTGAAATAATTTCTACATTTCCCCAGTCAGGGCAATGGCAAAGTTATACCACATGGGATATACGACTTGGGCAAAAACAAGTCAGTGGTTCATTTAAATACCAGTAAAGACACGTCTGAATTTTCTTGTGAGTGCATTGCTCTCTGGTGGCTTGAGCATGGACAGAAAGACTATCCAAATGAAGATGAGATATTAATTATGTGTGATGGTGGCGGTAGTAATAGTTCATCGTCGTACCTGTTCAAAGAGGATTTGCAAGCACTCTCCGATCGATTGAATTTAAAAAATCGTATTGCACATTATCCACCCTATTGCTCAAAGTACAATCCAATTGAACATCTTGTATTTCCTCATGACAAGAGCCAGCAGTGGTGTACCTCTGGAAAGTATCGAGACAGCAAAGCACTATATTGAGAAAACTGAAACGACGACAGGGTTGAAAGTAGTCGTGAAAATAATCGATACGGTCTTTGAAAAAGGGCGTAAATACGCCGCTGATTTCAAAGAGAGGATGAGCATTCAATTTGATAAATTTCTGCCAAAATGGAATTACACTGCTGTACCAGGTGGAAAATGAAATGTCGATTTTATTTCGGGACAATTACTAAAGGGAAATTCCGCTTGGTCAGGCATTGCTATGGATAAAGCCATCCCTTGGGTGGAAGAGAAAAATAACATCCAACTGTCTGACTCCCAGAAAGGGGCCATTGGACTGGCGGTTCAGAATAAGTTTTGCATTATCACCGGTGGTCCCGGTGTGGGCAAAACGACGGTGGTTTACAGCATTCTGAAGATTTGATTGAGTAATGTGGCGTTACAGGAAGCATTGAACCCAAATGCGCTACCACGGGTTACCCGGTATGGCTGGACCTATGCACCGGGGGATAAGGTGATTCAAACCGTTAATAACTATGACAAGGAAGTGTTCAATGGCGACATTGGTCAAGTAAAAAGCATTGATATTGAAGAGGGCGAGCTGATGATTGAGTTTGATGGGCGGGAGGTGCTTTACCCTGTCAATGAGTTGGATGAAGTCTCCTTGGCTTATGCCACGACCATCCATAAAAGTCAGGGTTCGGAATATCCTTTTGTGGTGATACCCATGGCCATGCAGCACTTCACTCTGCTGGAACGTCATCTGCTCTACACCGGAGTGACTCGGGGGAAGCAAATGGTGGTGCTGGTTGGGCAGCCCAAGGCGGTGGGGATGGCGGCCCGAACTCGCAAATCAAACTACCGGTTGACTAATCTTCAGACTCGATTGGGTTAAAGTAGAAAGCACGCAATGACTCGTCAATCAGACCAGATTACATGGGAACGTCCAAGTGGAAGTTTCAGGTGACTGAGCCTGCTTACCCTCGTGTTTATTCTCCATATAAAACTCTTGCCAGGGACCATCAGGATAGCCAAGGTCCTTAAAATATTTTCGTGTATAACTATCATTTCTATCCAATTGACTCTTATAGTCTTCCAATGCTTTGGCCTGATCATCTTTTAGCTGCTTTGCATAGATTAACCTCTTGACATTACCATCCGATTCCAGGGCAACTCTGCGAATATCAAGCAGTACCTCCTTAATCAGGTCAGCTGGCGTCTTCCCGTCATTATTCAGCTGCAACAGTGTTGACCTCCACTGCTGTTCAACTGATTTTCCAGCAGATACTCAAAGACCTTCGGATTTTGCTGCTGTGTAGCGAGATGCAGCAGACTGCTCTGGCTGTTTGTGCTGTGCATCAGATAGTCGTCAAAGTAAACCAGGCTAAACTCTCGCCTGAGACAGTTACAAAGCTCGGACACCACATCCAGACTGCCATAGGCGGCGGCCAAGCTTAGTAAACTACTGCCGGTATTATTTACCGTATTATTGATTTTTCCAGCAGCTGACAGTTCGTGAATTAATTTTAAAGCACCCTCATCCCAGCCGTTATACAGGGCAAAATGCAAAGGAGTGTCACCGTTCATGGCAGGCATTTTCTTATCATCCTTTGTAATTGCCAGTTCGTCTACATCAATTGCGGAGGTGCATTGATCGATGATCTTCCAACATTGAGGGTCAGCAAGTGCTGCCTTAAACAGCACCCTATCCTTTGCCAGGCAGGCAATGTGGAGCGGAGTAAGCTGATGGGGAAGGTTCCAGCTATCAACCAGACGATCATCGGGGGTAAGCAGCTCGGCGGCAACGGCCCTGGCGTTGTTAAGAAACGTTCCTACCTCTGCTGACTTCAGAAACTTGCTCGCCGACTCAGTGAACTCAGGCACCGCTGATGCCTTATCAGATTCATACATGGAACCCAGGATATTCTCCGGGGGCAGATTAATTACACCACCAGTACCATTCATAATATGCTCCAGTGCTAACTTATCAATTGGAGCAGGTTCCCGGTAGAAAGTTCCCTTCAGTCGTTTTTCTCGTTTTTCTTATATTTCTCTCCTCTGTGAATGAGTCTTTGGCTGATGGTTGTCTCAAACTGGTGGAGATGATGAACCATCGACTTTGGGCTGATCCCGATATTCAGGCCATAGAAAAAGCAGTCGTATAGGCCGCTTAAAATTTTAGAGTTAGTATCTGGTCGATTTTGTCAGTTTTGCTGCAGAGCCATAAATAATATGGTGTATTCCTCTGTGTGCTTGAAGAGATTGCTTTGCATGAGAAATGGCCTGTTTTAGTGTAAAAAATTATGAATTTATGAGAAATATGCCAATCTTTAGGAGAAAATATCACCTAAAGACTTTATTATGCTTTTGCGATTCTCTGTTGAAAACTATCGATCCTTCAGGGACAGGGTGGAGCTATCCATGGTTCCAAGCCGGGTTCGCACCCATTCTGGTCATGTTATCCCGCCTGGCAATCCAAAAGATATTGGTGCCCTGAAAGCAGCTGTCATCTATGGGGCCAATGCTTCAGGCAAGTCTAATTTGATCAAGGCTATGCATTTTGCCCGATTGATGATTGTCCAGGGTAGCCCGCAGGGAAAAAATCTAAACTATGACCCATTCCTGCTGGATAAGGATTGCTCTCAAAAACCATCACGTTTTGAGTTTGAGATCAAATGTGGCAAGAATAATTATGCTTATGGCTTTATGGCAGATAGCAAGTTTATTCAGGAAGAATGGCTGTACAAAATAGATAAAAAGGGTGAGTCCCCTGTGTTTGTTCGAACAAATGAACATAGTATTTCGTTTCCTGCCCTTAAGTTTAAGAGCAAGTACGATGAACAGTTTTTATCATTCACTGCCAAAGCGACTCCCGGACACCGGCTGTTTTTGTTTGAGTGTCAGGATCGTAATGTGACCAAGGCATTAGATTACATTAAGCCTTTAACGGAGGTTAATGATTGGTTTCATCATCGACTCAATATTGTTTTTCCTGATTCAAAGTATCATGGTCTGGAAATGGCCGTTCATTCTGATGATACCGTTAGTAGTCTTCTGGCAAGTGTACTCAGAAGCTTCGATACAGGTATCAATGATCTGTCATTGAAACAGGTCGATTTGATCAAAGATGTCTATGATATTCCTGACCATATTAAACAGGATATTATGGCAACCTTAGAAGCTGGTGAGGCCTCTTTGGTGTCAACCCCTGATAGTACCCTGTATCAGATTCTTAAAAATCAGAATGGTGAAATCAATACGTTTAAACTGATGACATCACATAAGAATCATCAAGGTGAATCTGTCGATTTTGATATCAATCAGGAGTCTGATGGCTGTCAACGTATTTTAGATATTGCCCCCGGATTATTGGAGCTCTTTTCGCAAGAAAAGGTTTATGTAATAGACGAAATAGATAGAAGTTTGCACTCAGAAATAACGATGGCGATTCTGAGTCAATTTCTATCATTAACCACTGGTCGACATAGCCAGCTGATTGTCACAACTCATGAGTCTAACCTTCTGGATGTGGGCCTCATACGACGGGATGAGATATGGTTCGCACAAAAAAGCTCAGCGGGCATATCCAGTTTGTACTCGTTGGAAGAGTACCAGTCCAGACCGGACAAAGATATTCGGAAAGATTATCTGGTAGGGCGTTTGGGCGGTGTCCCTGTAATTAAAGATGGCTTAAATAATCTGGTCAAAGGTATAAATAATGGCTAGAGAACCCCGCCCATTCACACGTATTCGAGGTGTTCGTGATCCATCCTTAATCGTCATTGCCTGCGAAGGTGCAGCAACTGAGCCGGTCTATTTTCAGGGTGTGGCTGACAAGTCTGATGCGCTTGGTTCACGTCTCAAACTGAAGGTTTTACCGCCTCGGGAGGGTAATCTCAGCGCTCCCAGGTATGTTTTGCAGCAGATGAATACGTACAAGAAGTAATTCGGTATTGGTACTCACGACGAACTTTGTCTGGTGATTGATCGTGATCAGCAGGCATGGGAGGAGAAAGCCATTTCTGAAATTGCAAAGGCCTGCGATCAGAAGCAGTACCTTTTGGCATTAAGCAATCCTGCATTTGATCTCTGGCTTCTTCTGCACCATTTGGATGTGTATGCATTGGCGCAAGATGAACAGGAACAGCTATATGCCAATAAAAAAAGTGCTCTTAAACGAAAGATAAAGGAATATGTTCGGTCCTATCAGTCTTCAGCACCAAATATTGATGATTTTTGGGATCTGACAGAGCAGGCAATAATATATGCAAAAAAATTGGATGAAGATCCAACATCACGCTGGCCTAACGGATTGGGAACGCGAGTCTACTTAATTTTAGAGAAGATCCTTTTGGCCAAAGAGAGGTTAGCATAAGAGTTTTTACTGTTATATCTGAGCTGGTTAATGGTACGAATGCCATGTTTTAGTGTCGGCTTTTCCCAACCTCTGGTATGAATTATAGAAAAGTCAGCATACGCCCTGAGTATGGGGTTGCCAAAATCAATGGTTAGCTCAATCGCCTGCTCTCCAGTTGCCAAGTAATATTTTCTGCATCAAACAGGGTAGCGGTTCTGGCCGGTCCGGACTGATCATCATTTTTGTGCTGTTGATTCAAACTGAACTTCCTTTTTGGTCAGAATCGTGTTGTCAGTTGTTACGATTCTGGAGACGGTGTCTGTGTGTCTGTTTATTGGCAAGATAAATCCCATAAAGATCTGTTCTTAGGGTAGACATTAAGGCAAATAAAGCAGTACTTACAGTGCAGAACTCATCCGGAACAGCCAAAATAAAGCTTCGAAACCATTATCAAGACTGAATAAGATGAGTACTACAAATAGTAGATTAGTTGAAAAAAAATGCTGACCTGTTTTGATCAGTCAGAACTCCTCAGTATGGCGGAACAGCTTGGTTTTACTATACGGCAGCGAGATATCCGTCCTTTGGATTTTTTCTCTCACTGATCGATGCCCTCTCTGGTGATGGAATCTGCGACACCCAGGCGGATCTGCACCGTAAATTTAACGAGTTGACGGGTCTGAATATCTCCTATCGCTCTTGGGCAAATCAAGCTAAAAAAGACGCACTGCCTGCTCTTGTCTTGTGGCTATGGATGCAGTGCCTGGAAATATTTTCCCGCAAAGTCATGGCGTTTGATGAGATCACCTGAATGCAGGCCAGTCCATTTTAAGGAATTGTCTTTTAATAAGTTCCCGGTTTCCGTTCACCCTGAAGCTTGTCGAAGGGTAGTGCCACCGAACTTTGACAAGCTCAGTCCGAACGGAGTCAGGCAATGAAAATAGGGAAGTTATTTCCAGACAACTCCTTACATTTCTCTCCTCTGTGAATGAGTCTTTGGCTGATGGCTTTCTCAAGCTGGTGGAGAGGATGAACCATCCACTTTGGGCTGATCCCGATATTCAGGCCATAGAAAACGCAGTCGTATAGGGTGCTTAAAATTTGGACTGAGTATTATTGAAAATCAGCAATTACGCAAAATTGCAATGTTACTCGCGGATAAGTCGGCTGTGCTTAGCATACAAAGCTACCAGTTTGGTAGTCATAGACTGACCGTAATGAAATTCTCGATGGCAGTTAGGGCACAAGGCTATGGCGTTAGTTACCCTATCGGACCCTCCATCTGCCAAGTGTCTCAAATGATGTACTTCCAAAAAAGGTTCACCTTCAGCAGTGAGAAATGGAGCTTCACTGTCACAGCACTCACAATAGCCATTTGCTTCTTTAAGAACCCAGGCTTTTACTTTTGGGTCTCGCTGGTACTGGGTTACTTGAGTAGTAACAATTTGAGGCTTAAACTCTCCAAGTGGTTTTGAAAGTGTTTTTTTCTTTTTTAACTCAGAAACCTGGCTTTCAAACGTCGCTTGACCAACATAACTTTTGCTTTCTGCTTTTGATATCAGTCTTTCGATAAGTTCTATGTGGTTGGAGCCAACATTCTTTGCAGGTTTTAGTCCTTTAACCCATTTTCGTCCCATAAGAGACATAACATAAGAGATATTCTGCATTCGATACTCAAATGCTTTTTCGGTTCTGCCGAACCGTTTTGATAGGTCGGAGTAGTAATTTTTTTTAATATAATGTTCGTTTTTTGTGTCTTTTTTATGCATGTCCATATAGGCAAGCACAGAAGCTTCAAGTTCTTCTTCAGTCCATATTGTTGTCACAGTTATTTCCCTAAAATTTAATTTGGTAAAAATGGTGTAATCTGAATTTGATAAAAGTTGTAAGTTTCTATAATTTTACAATTTTAATTGATCTTGTTACAAGCTGCTAATGATACTTACTGGTTTTCGTTAAGGGATAGTTATAGAAGGTCAAAATATGAGCAAACTAATTGATGGGCATAAAGCTTCCATAGAAGAAGTAAATGATGAGTTTTCAGAATTTTATAACGATGGGGCATACGGTTCTGGAGATCAGGAAATTCTCAAGTACGCTGATGAATATGCTTACCAGAGGTATGGTATTAGTGCTGTTGATATAATTTGTGGCGGAGATATGAAAGAGTTTTTTGCGAAGTGGTACGATGAAAAAATTGGTGTTGAGGCTATACGGCGGTTAATTGATGAGCAGGCAGAGAAATATGATTTAACTATATTTAGGTTGTAATCCATAGATAACTAACCAGAGGCTCCCAATTCTATGACCATTATATTCTCTGATTATGATTTTTGAACCAGAATGACATAGGGCGAAATGCCCGTAAAGCACGCAAAGTAACTCTGGAATTGAACAAGAAAACCGCTACGATTCAATCACCCTTGTTGGCCATGGCCAGGAAAAGCCGCCGGTACGAATGGTTGAAAGATGCTGATTCCATTGCCTTGCAGCAGGCCATCATTAATCTGGATAGGGCATTTCAGAACTTCTTTAGCCCCAAACTTGAAGCCGGTAAGCCTCGCTTCAAATCCAAACATGGTCAGGAACAGACGACTGGCCTAAGCTATCTCTGATGCCGGATGGTCATCGCTGATCACCAGGCTGGAGTACAAGGCAAAGCAGACAGGAGATCACCTGGTCAAGATTGACCAGTGGTTTCCATCGTCAAAAGCCTGTTCTTGCTGTGGCCAGAAACGAAATGAGATGCCATTGAAAGTCCGGTCATGGGTCTGTTCCTGTGGAGCAATCCACGACAGGGATATTAACGCTGCCAAAACATTCGGCAGCAAGGCATCCTTAGATTAAAGGCGGAAGGGCATTCCGTTTCTGCTGATGGAGGCTTGCGTAAATCCGGCTTATCGCCGGTTGCAGCCTGAGAAGTCAGAAGTCTAGCCCGATAGGGCGGGTAATGTCACCCTCAAGCCTGCCTCCATTCTTCAACATTCCTTTCTCTCGACCAGGTTGGTTCCATTATGTATAAATTCATACGTCACCTCGTCTACCTTTTTCTCTTTCTCCTTATTCTTCAAGACAGTAGCGCCAACGTTATTCTTCATGCTTTCAACTGGAAGTACTCGGAAGTCAGCGAAAAAGCTGATGAGCTAGGTAAGCTGGGCTACCAGATGGTCCTGGTATCCCCGCCACTGAAAAGCACCGGTGAAGAATGGTGGGCTCGTTACCAGCCCCAGGACTACCGTGTGATAGAAAACCCTTTGGGGGACACCAATGACTTCAGGCAAATGCTTAATACCCTTAAACAGCATGGTGTGGTCGTATATGCCGACATCGTCCTGAATCACATGGCCAACGAAGCTTATGAACGGGATGATCTTAATTTTCCCGGGCAAAAAATCCTTGCACAATACGCAGCCAGCCCCACAAAGTACTCCTCCCTGAGGCTTTTTGGCGACCTGGGCAAGAACCTCTTCTCTGCCTCGGACTTCAATCCTGCAACCTGCATCAATAACTATAACTCGACTTATGAGGTTCAAAACTGGCGGCTTTGTGGCGCTCCCCCGGATACCGGTCTGCCGGACCTGGTTAACAATGACTGGGTTGTTGAACAGCAACAAAAGTATCTTCGGAGTTTGCGTGACATGGGGGTCAAGGGCTTCAGGATTGACGCAGCAAAGCATATGCCCCTTGAGCATGTAAACCAGGTCATCACGGCTGACATCAAGCATGGTATGCACATTTTTGGAGAGATCATTACCAGTGGTGGGGCGGGAAACTCTGAATACGACAGGTTTCTGAAACCTTACCTGGATGGTACAGGCTTTGCCGCTTACGATTTCCCGCTATTCAGTAGCCTGTATAATGCTTTCAAAATCGGCGGAAGCCTGAACCTTCTTGTTGATCCCCTTGCCTATGGTCAGGCTCTTCAGCCAGGAAGAGCCATTACTTTTGTTACCACCCATGACATTCCCAATAACCAGGGCTTTCGTTACCTGATCATGGACGAGACTGATGAGCAGCTGGCCTATGCCTATATCATGGGACGTGACGGTGGCGTCCCCCTGGTGTTTTCCGATCATAACGAGAGCGGGGACAACCGCTGGGCAGATGCGTACAGGTCCGGCAGCTTAACAGCCATGCTTGAATTCCACAGGGCAAACCAGGGGCAACCCATGAAAATAATAGGGCATGGTGACTGTTTTCTGCTGTTTAGCCGGGGAGAGTCTGACGCTACCGGGGTGGTTGGTATTAACAAGTGTGAACATGGCCAGGAATACTGGGTAAACACTCAGGAACATAAATTCTTTTGGCACCAAACTTACTTTGATGTACTGGAACCTGCTGACACATTCATAGTCAGCAGCCAATTTCACCGGCTCTACATACCGGGGCGCAAGGCAAAAATGTGGATGCGGCAGTGATGGTCTAACCTGAAAAATTTTCGCTTTTATATGCTTTGCAGCAGAGTGAAAAAAGGGCTGCGGTTCAGGCCTGTGCAATGGGGTCAGGGGACGTCTGTGAGAACCTGCCATCAAAACGGTTGGTCTGGCAACGGTTAGATCGCCCTGGTACTGACGGCTGAGCTGTGTGGTCGTGTCTTCTACAGCAACCTGCATATGTTTGCCAGTGGCGGCAGGTTAGCAGTGGGGCCCGTTGTCTTGTCATCATACTGTGGTGGCAGGAGCAAAGAGTCCCTTGCAAGCCCGGAATTGGGCACCATTTGGTAAAAAACTCTCCCTTCATGTGCACGTGACTTCACGATATAACCGCGCTCATTGAGTAGACGGGCACCCGGAGAGCCGGGCTGTAGGAGCATCTGCTCCAGTTCAGATTGTGCCGGGGTACCAACAGCGGGCAGGATGGCCTCCTGCTGGAGCCGCAACGCCTCAGCTTCCAGAGCATCACGGATGCCAGCGGGAATCCGATCTTCCAGCCCGGGTTGATCAGCCGCCACGATGATCTTATCTGCCAGGGTCATTGCTTCGGGTAACTTGATTTGTCGAAGTTCCTCTTCATTGTGCAGACTTCGATAAGCGCCACCGGAGCCGATATCCGGATCCCAGCAGTCAGGCAGCCGGGAATCTTCGGGCCTTGGGTGTTCTGCAAAGCAGGCTGAGATACCGGCTTTCTCAGCGATAACTAACCGGACCAGATCATCCAGACACTCACGCAAACACTGATAGGGATTCGGTGCCTGTTCAATCAGTAATCGTCGTTTATGGTTATCAACCGGGAGATGGTATTTACGGGTGAACGGATTGGTCATCTGGTGATGCCAGCCACCGGTAATGCTGGCCAGATCCCGAAAACTCAACAATGCTGACTGGATCAGCAGGGTGAATTGCGGGTTATTGACCACGGCCAACAGTTCGATCATTTCCGGATGAAAATGGCCATCATGGATCATTTCCAGGGTGTCCATTGCGGCTGAGTCAGTTGACAGTCTGATTGTCGGAAAGTCCTCCCGGGGCGGTTTGACCCGAAGGATATCCACTATATCCCCAAAGCGCAGCACCTGGCGCAGCAGTAACTCATCCTCCGGGCATTGGTGGTCAGGGGTAAACGACGGGTTACCCACATCCATCATTTTACAATTTTTGTTTCTCAGGGCGCTGGCCACCAGAGTAACCAGCTGCCCGGGGTACTGTTGCAACCCGGTCATATCACGCTGGAACAGTTCCGCTGCCCGAAGCTCTTCAACCTCTTTATGCTCATCTTCAGCGACAGCATCGTGGTAGAGTTCGGCAATGGGCAGCAACTCCAGCAACTGGGGATGCTTAAGCAGTAACTCCCGGAATGGCTTATGAAAGTGCGGCAACACCGTTTGATCCATAAGGAATTCGGTGGCCAGCTGGGTGCGCAGGGCGTGATCCAGTCCGTGCCATTTGCGATAAAAGGGTTGTATGCCCTCCGTCAGGATGGTTTGTGCCCTGTAGGGATGGGGAAACTGGTAATAATGCTGACCGACCACCTGGGTAATTGACCCATAGCGGCTATCAGGCAGGTTTTCCCTGCTCTCAAAGGTTGGCGGGGATGCCAGAAATGTCTCCAGCCAGGCAAGCTGGTTTGCACCGTGTTCTATTGACCGGACCACAGCTGGAATAGAAAAGCAATAGGCCTTACCCAGGAACATAATAACATTATCGCTAACAGAGGATTTGCGCGTCGCTATAAGCTCTAAATGTGCACGTAACTGTTCATCACTGTAGCTCCGGGGTGATAATCGCTGTTCCAGAAATTCCCTGACTGCACCCCCGTTATCAGATCGGTTGACAACAAAGCGATAATAAAACTCTATGCCAAACAGTTCATCGACCATCTGATGAAGATGGATACTACCGAACTTCCTCCTGTAGTTGTCATGATACCTGAGCAATAGCTTCTTTAAGGTCGACAAGCGACTGATAATCTCGTCAGGATCAGTAACGGGGCCATCGTCACTTTGGCAAAGAAGTGACCACAGCATCTCGTGTCGTATGATATCGGCTTCATCTGCTGTCAGCAGATTCGCCCTGCGAAAATGTTTGGCAGATATTAACAAGGTACAGTCAGGCAAGTTCAAGGGTGGAGTGAGATGGACTTTTGTACCGTGTGCGATCAGAAGACAGCACACCAACGGATTATTGTGGGAGACTCCTGAACACTCTGGTGACCCTGATAATAATGGTACAAACAATTTGTGTTTTAATAGCTCCCGACAAATAACAGCTTGTGCCGCAAAGTGGGATTTGGTTTGCTGCAGGAGGTAATCCCAGCTGAGTTTGACGCGCCGTTGTTCATAAGTATTATCTGCCCCGTCGTACAGGATTCCGGGAAAATGTTCTTTTATCGGGCATTGCCTGATCAACGCCTCCATCAATAGATTGGGTAAACCGACCGGACTTTTAACTCTGTCGTCCAGGGTTGAAAGTGCGGTCATGAATTTTGCTGAATCGTAGTGCTCAATGGCTGTCAGGAGGGCGTTGATATCAATATTCTCTTCTCCAAACTCCACTGCTACCGTGCTGACCTGCTGTGGGATATTTGCCAACAGCTTCAGGAATCGCTCACAGCCGGACTGGCTCAATAACTGGTAAAGGTTATGCTCATACCCAATGACGCTCCCATATCGGGAAAAAGCATGGGTGTGGTATTGCAGCTGTTGCACCTGTGCACGGCTGAGTGTCACCGGGGAGTGAACCACGCCCTGAAAGCTGTTGAACAGGCACAGTTTAACCGGTTCACGAAACTCACCACCGGACAGGTTACCTTTCTTTTGCTCAAGCGTCAGGATATTGCCCATAACTTCTTCAATACGACGAAAAGAAAGTTCCCTGCCAAAGTCAAGAAGATAGCCATAGTGCATGCGGTCAAAATTAATTTGACAGATAATCTCGGGATATTTGCCGGTTTTCGTACGGAATGTGGGATGCGCTTTGTGGAGTAAATAGCCATTCTTGCCAATGTGACCTGAGGATAATCTAAAAGGTGATCCGTCAAATAACGAATGCCATCTGCGTTCCCACTCATCCATTTTCGTTGTTAACACATCCCAACTGGTAATTTTCTTGATACGTTTCGAGTGCAGATGTTGGGGTTCTCCATTGGCATCTGAAGCAACATCTTGTTTAAAAGCCCAGCGCATATCGCAGCCGCGTTCAGGTTTCAGAATAGTAAGGACCCGGTCTGATCCCATCAGAAACTCATCAAAGCGCTTATGGTGAGTGGTTAGGGCATATCGGGAACCCCGGCGCAATAAACTTATAGGTCTGTATTGATTTCCGGAACCCGCTTCTTTTGACGCATTGACAACACGGACCATCATTCCGGCAAACTGACCGTTTAATGCAGTAACAGGGTGATAATTGTCACCTGCCGATTGTGATTCATTAAATACCGGTGAACCTGGGCCTGTTCCCTGCTGAGGTATGGACATATCAATGATCTCCTTGCATTTAAAATCGTATCCGACTTACATTTTATTGTTGTTTCAGAGTGTCTATTGATGTTTAAGCATGTCGTGCTGATCAAACCCGAAAGACCCTTGCCCGGTTCAATGCACTGCCTTTTGCATGGGGGCACCATAACGTAATCTGAATTCAAGCGAATATAAGCATCAGACAAAAAAAATACCGAAAGGTTCTTTAAAATCCGGAGCCAGGCAGGTCAGGCGGACGAACCCGGATATCTAATTCCCTGATTTTTGCGACGCTGTATTCTTTGCTCCCTGGAACGTTTCTTTTCTCGCTCTGCGAAAGCGGGATCATTCTGGTAGCGCGCTTTTTGGCGCTCACTTCTGAGCTTGTTTTGGCGCTTCATTATTGAAGGGGGAGCTTCAACTATTTTTTTTGCCTGGATGTTATCACTTGAAGTCTGGTTCAGGTTTAGTGGGTGCAGTAGCTGGTGGTGACATTTGTGGTTCAGAGACTTCGTCAGGAAGGTTGATTAATAGATAAACCGGATTCAAATGGTACGTTTGTGTTGCCTTACTGGTCTCAGGCTGACACGTGGGTAAGAAGATCTGCTGATCAAAAGGAATGTCTGGTGTTGACGGTAGCGTATACTTGATGGACTTATCACTGGAGTTCTCCAATGTATATTGATCAGAAACTGGTTTTGATCTGTCAGGATTATCTATGCCGAAACTTTCTTCTGACTACAAAATAAATGCAGGTTAAGGTGACGCCAACAACATCAGGATCATTGGGCTGTTTTGCCAGCCCGCCCCCTCCGGCTCTGCCGGAAATAAAGGTACAGGCTGTCACCGAAAAGCACTTGTTCAGTGTTGATGACGAGAGATTCAGGCCTCTGAAAGCGCTCATGGACAGCAAAAATATAAAGTCTCTGTTCATCCGCGAACTGAAACAATTGTCAGACAGAGTGATCACGGTCTTTCCTCCACAGGAATTTCTGTACATCGGGATAGGCCGAAGCCCGGCAACGGTCATTGCAGAGCTTCAGGGGCGGTTAGGAAAAGACGCGGCATGCAATATACCGCTTTCCGATTTTCAGTTTCTGGAAACCTGTAAAAAGGGCAGGGTTGGATTTAAACAAAAGATGACTCCTGAACAACAGAAGGCTCTTTTTCATCATTTTGATAAGGTTCTTGGGTCGCTAGCCAGCAATCGAAAAGTGCTGATTATTGATTATGTCTGGTCAGGATGCACACTCTTGTCAGCCACCTATTTTTTTCATCAGTATTTTCGAGAAAAAGACTCAGCCATGGTCGTGAGTCCGGCGACGGGCAACAGCGAGAGAAAGGTGCATGCCCTGGCACTGGGCGACTGTCTGATATTACCAAAAGATATTACTTCCTACGGTGCGAATCTGATGCAGGCAATCCAGCCGGTAGTTCCCGCCGGGTGCTATGACCAATGGGAATACGGCGATGGTTTTGAACACACCCTGCATTGTTCCCATGCCAAACCGCTTGCCGAGTACACCCAGCGGGTCACAGTAGCTGACCTGGCCAGGGGCAAGGCGGAAAATTTATGCCGCAACCCGCTCTACGATCTGCTGGTTGACTACTTGCGCGCCGAAGATCATGAGGCGGTACCAGCAGCACTGTTTACTGAGTGGGTTCTGTATCATGAATTTGCACCTTGATGGGCTGGAACTGAATGTTCATGCTGGTCAGATGTCTCGATAGCATGGTCTGCCCGGGTAATCTGAGCCATCAGTTGTTCATGCAGCCCGGCAGGACCGTGCACTCTGAATATACGCATCAGTTTTCTCAGGAAGATTTCAGTGGCTTGTCGTTTTTCCAGAGATAGTCCTTCGAGGTTATCAATACCTTTCATAAAGCATTCAATGGACTTGCCGGACTGCTCAACACTGAGAGACTCCGACACGGTTATCCATAGGCTTTTGGCCTCATTGATCAGAAAATCATTACTAAAGCTGGCGAGTGCCTGAACATTATCTTCTGGCCATTCCCGGATTCTTTTAGCAACATTGAACAGCAACAGGTCGGTGGGGTAGAGCCCTTCATAATCGGCCTTGGTCAAGAGTGTTTTTAACAAGTGTTCCCGATCCAGGGCGATCCGGTTTTGCAGGCAATCGGAAGGATAGTCTGCATCGAGATCCTGCCTATTACTGACATTATTGAGCAGTTGCAGCAGGGATTTAAGCAGGGCTGGCTTTGCCAGTTGCGCTATCAGGTGCAGAAGGTTTCTGTTATCACCGGAAGGGTTGGCTGTCAGCAACCGATTAAAGGAACCCAGGTCGAGGTACTGGGTTTCTTCAAGGCATTTGATCATTGTTTCGCAAGCCCTGTTGCGCTCTTTTGCTGCTGCGAAAATCAGCGCGCTGGATGGCTTGCCGTCATCATCCTGCCCAAGCAGTTTCCATGATGAGATTCTGCCGTTTTTATACAGTGACTCCAGTAAGGGGAATGCCCCCGAGACATTAATAATCTGGAACGGCAGGTTGTCCGTTGACCGCCACTGGCAGTGGCGCTCATCGATACCTGGCCAGGGAGGCTCAATGATATCCGTATATTTGCAGGGAACGTGCTTTTCCTGAGCTTTACAGTCCTCAACAATTTCTTCAATAACGCTGGCAGTATCTTTGTTTTCACGGAGATATTGACACAACACCCGCTGCATAGCGCGCTCTTTTGTCAAGTGATGTCCATTTTCAAAGGCTCTGCTGAACAGTGCCAGCTCGGCGGCTTTTGTGGTTTTTTTCTGAGCCTCAAGCTCTGGCTTCAGGCTGGCTTCCAGTTGTGCAACCGCTGCCCTGACCCGCGCTGAATTTTTAGCAATGGTGTTTCGCGTTGCCTGAATTTGTTGTTGTAATTCCGCCATTTTGTTTTCTATATCATCAATGGATACCAGACTTTCCAGCTCCATTAAATCGACGACATCCGGAAGGATTTCCGGGTCGATATGGCGAGACTGACATTTCCCTGCAAACTCCAGCCATTGCATATCTTCTTGATATCTTTCATGGTTTCTTTTGTTTTGCAATCCCTTTGAATACAGCGTTGAAGTTGCCTGGTGCTGGGCACTGCTGGCATAGCTCAAGCCGTGATAATCATCTCTGTTATCATAGGCAATAAGTGCATCAGCGTAGGAATACGCCCGGTCTTCAATCATTATCTCGCAATGCATTCGGTTTTCTAACAGATGAAACAGTTCTTCCTTACCTTCTTGTAACTTCCTGACCATTTTGTTGTACACCTTTCCCATTGCGACCAGGATTGTGTTTTCTCTCTCAATCTGTTTTCTTAGACGGTTAATCTTTCCGATATTCTTTTCCTTGAGTATATCCATAGTCTCAAACACGTTGAAGCCGAAGTTTTGGTGTCTGCTAAAAAATTTGCGGGAGCGGTTGCTCGCGGCCGTTTTCAGCGGCTGGCTGTTTGCTCCCATACCGATCAAGTCGAACAGACTGGCACCGGCAGGTAATGCCGACTCCAAAGGAGCTGACTCAATGACTTCCTGCAATTGCTGTTGTTGTTGTTTGCTCAGTGGCTCCGTATCAATACCGGAATGTTTTGCAGTATGAGCCTGTGCCATCGACTCCAATGTTGATAGCAGAGTTTGGTTATGCTGGTAATCAATCCCATGCAACGGGTGTAACTCACACCTTTCCTGCTCGCTCCGCAAGCTGGACATGCTATGGTCATGCCTTTCACGGGTCCGGTACAGAGCTTTTTGTTGCTCAAGATCAGGTGTGCTGTACATGGGGTCTTCGTGTTGCAGAAAGTCCAGTGTGTGCTGTAATGATCGATATTTATTAAGCTGAGCCCGAGCACTGTCACTCCATGTCTGGCCCACCTCGACAATACGTTGGGCCAGTAGCTCAGGCTGTTGACTGAACTCACAGATGTCTCGATGAAACAGAGCCCTGCTGACTGGCCCTGATGTAATGTATCGGGTTCTTAATGCAGAAACAGTGTCCAGCAGTTTCCGGTCCTCCGGGGATAGTTCAGGGTTTTCAGGCCCACGAATGAACGCGTTTATCTGTTCCTGCAGCGCCTGTGGGGGAGTGAACTGGTGTATTTTCGAGAGATGTTTCAGCGTATTTCTGGTTTCAATCCACTGGTTATGGATGGACGCTATCTCATGGGTTGATTGCCACTGGCTGTGTTCCTGCTGTACCTGGTGGAACTGATCACACAACGCAATAATCTGCTGTAAGGTTTCGTCCTCATTTTGAATGGGGCGATCGGCCCTGATCGTGCTGTTGGCAAACTGTTCCAGCCGATCTATTCCGGCTTTAGTAGCTTCTTTCTCGGTAATCAGACCATCGTCATTGATTTGATTGAGCCAGGTGCCAATCAGTGGGATAAGTGCCTTGAGTTGGTCGTACAGGTAGCATCTGGACAGCTGGGCTCTATCCTCATGGGGGTTCTGGTCAGACATTGCCATGTCAGAATCAATACCGGAAGCGTCGCAGGCTTTCGGTGTTGTTCTACTGACGCGCTCTTCAGGAAGAAACTGCTGACAAAGTCCGGAAGCGACTTTAATCAGGTCTTTGATGGCCAGGCTAAGGTCTTCCTGGTAGGCAGGCTGGTGATGGGCCGTTAATATCTGTTGCTGCTGCTTCAGGCTGCTTAATTCCCACCGTTGCTCCATTCTTCTTTCTACTTTATTGATCATCTGGTCAATTATGTGTGGGTAGTCATCAGAGGGCTGCTTCGATGGACGGATGGATTCAAAGACGGAATCCATTATTTGCTGATAGCTGCAACTGCGATCACTTTGCCAGAAAGCGGCTTTCACCGACTGCCGGATCCTGTTCCCCAGTAAACCGTCAGGTTGGCACCACTCGTTTTTGAAAAGCTCACTCATTTGCAGCTTTAGTTTATTGGATTCACTGTTAGCGTAGCGACCGTAATAGTCATTGGCGAACCGGAGAGAACGGCTTCTGGATTGAATGATATACAGCGTTTTGATGAAACTCCTGAATGGGTTGTCTGTTGGGTGTAAATCGGCAAATAACTGAAAGGCCGTCAGCTCCAGCAGCTGTTTGCGCATGTTAGTGTCAGGCAGCCCGGGGAGGAGGGCTTCTATATGCTGTAACAGAGAGCATAATGTCTGGCTTGATGCCCGGCCCTGAAAATGGGTGATGATGGCCCTGAGGTTAAGGCCTGGCTCTGTGGTTTCTGCCACTGCCAACAGTTCCCTGATAACGTCCATAGTCTCCCGTTCTGCAGGGGGGAGTTCGGTGATGCTGGCAGAAGAGTCTTCTGTTTTTCGCGCTTTTCGGGGGACAGACTCGGTGGAGGAGCGGATAGTGAGCGGCCTTTTCAGTGACGTTTGTACATTGTCACTGCCTGGGAAAACAGCGCTGTCGTTTTCTCTGCTCGCTTGCTGAATAACCGGCAGCACTTCGGTGTTGAAAACCTGGTAGACATAGGTAATTTGACTTTTATCCTGAGCGCTCCCGGTAAACAAGAAGGTGATGGGTAACTCCATTTTTAGCCAGTCAACCGGTTGTGTCAGGTCGGTTGATCGGGTCGATAGCAGAAAATCCTCCCGTAGTTTTTGTTCGTCGCGCCCCATTCGTTCAATCCTCCGCTGACGTGAATCGTCTTCAAGTCTTACTGAAGGAATACGAAAGTGTTTGTCCCTGGGCAGAAGCAGATGATGTGGATCAAGTGTGACAGCATGGTCACTGGTCAGCAGATAGTCGGGAACGCTAAGATAGTTCTCTGCTGAAATGGTGTTGTTGCCAGAAGGTTCTCTGTCGTCGTAAATACGGCCCCGGTCCCCCATGTCGGACAGTTTTACCCAGCGTTCACCGTCGTCGCTGTCTTTTGCATAGGGCCGGTAACGTCCACAGGTGCGCTGTACGGCTTGAAACCCTTCCACGTCGATATCGTCGTCGTAGCTGCCGTCTGAATCTTGCGAGTCATGTTTATAGGCGCGCAGCGCGGCTCGCAACTCTCCCAGGTCGCTATCGTAGCCGTAGCTATCATCTGAATCTGGCAGGTAAGGCTTATGACCGGGTATTACGGCTTGCGACCTTTCCGGGTCGCTATCGTAGCTGTAGCTATCATCTGAATCTGGCAGGTAAGGAATATCATCGGATTCGGCTTGCGACCTTTCCAGGTCGCTATCATCTGAATCTTCCAGGTAAGGATTACAGGCGGGTATTACGGGTTGGGACCATTCCTGGTCGCTATCGTCGTTGTATCTCTTATCTGAATCTAGCCTGGCAGGTTCATAGGGACGCAATCCGGCTTGCAACTCTTGCGGGTCGCTATTAGCGTCGTAGCTATTGTCGTCGCAGCTATCGTCGCAGCTATTATCGTCGCGGCTGGTATCTGAATCTTGCTGGTCAGGATTATGGGCGGGTGTTGCGCCTTGTGACCTTTCCTGATCGCTCACATAGTCGAAGTAATAACCTGTATCTTGCTGCTCAAGTTCATTGGTGGGCAGTACGGCCTGCAACCCCTCATTATGATGGTCAATAAGGGTTTGGGCCTTATTCACGGCCTCCAAAGGCACTGATAACCCATCCGTTGATGCCATCATTACGATGCACTGCGCCATTCTCAGCTGGAGGGTTTTAATCAGGCAATTAACCGATTGTTCTTTGGACTTCTTTACGGCTTCAGTAACATGTTGGTCAATGGAATAGGTCAGGATCAGTTGGGTTTTGTACATTTTTATTAGAATATCCTGACCAACGCTCTCTGTTGCCAGTAGATTTTTCAGCAGGGACTGGTCTCTGAATTTAAGCAATGTGTAGATAATGCCCAGGCGGTTTTCTGCACTGACTGACGGGGTGAGGTCGCAGAGCAGTGTGGCAAACAGCTCAACGACGTCAGACAGTTGTTGTGGGCTGGCATCATTAATGGCCTTATCAATTCCCTTTTTTAGCCGCTGCACACAAGGGTTGTCCGTTTCATGGCCACTGAGCAGACGCTCTTTATAGATGCAGAGTTTCTCCAGCCCGGTCCTTCTCAGGTCTGGTAATTTTGTGTAAAGCTTGCTGGTAACCATACTTTGCAGCCAGGTCAGTTGCTGGCTGCTGAGTTTGCTGCCTTTCAGATGGTGTTGTGATAGCCAGCAAAAAAGTGGTTTCAGCAGGGTAAAGCCGGGATGGACGGTTAATTTCAGCGTTGGAATCAGGGCGGTCAGTGCCGTGCACTCTTTTCCGGTGGCAGGTGACAAACCGGGCTCTGTGTTGAGAGCCCGGGCAATGTGCTGCCTGATGGCTGAGTCCTGAATTTTCAGAACCTTCAACAGTACCCTCTGCCAGTGAGCCATGGCTACTGCTTTTCTTTTTTGCACATGATCCAGAATAACACCCGGGTCTTTACCTGCGGTTTTTCCGAAAGGGGTTAGACGATCATGCAGCTCGCGGAATGTCTCATCACCGAGATCCTCCCGGGTAAAGTGATGCAGGCCAATACTTATGGTCTGTGGCTGACCATTGATTTTTATCTGCGCTGAGGCGGGTTGCTCACCTGCCAGGCGATGCAGCTCCTGTAGTTTATACCCCTGTTTGATCCGGCTTATCAGTTCCAGTAACAATCCGGTCTGAAGATGTGACGGGTGATCTGAGGCTTTGAACATCTCCTCCCGGTTCATTTTTCTTAAATAGGGGGTGAACTCAAGGGCTGGTAACAAATGGGTCAGGACAGACGTTTGCGACATCCCTGTTGTTGACATTAACGACGGAATGAGTTGTTCAAAAAGACGGTTTTTTTCAGAGGTCTGTTTGTAATCAATCTTGGTCAGCTGGTGAAGATGCACTCGGTCGGCAATGGTTTTTTCCGGAACCCTTCTTGTGACATAGCCTGATACATGGTCTGTGGAAATAACAGGAATCTGTTTTCTGGTTGTCTGAGTGCTGCAGTGCGGGGTACCCGGGCTCAGCTTGTCTGATTGTGATGAAATTGTTAAATCAAGAAACTGTGGACTTAATGTGGTGTTGAGTGGATCCATACTGCTGCTCTTAATGCTAATTGTCTGTTTTGATCACAAAGACCGGCGAAGTACCATGTGGTTGATCAGATGTATTAATAGCTTTCGTACAAAGCCCGGTAATCAGAAGCAGCCCCGGAGGACAACCGTACGACAAATTACGGAAAACTGGCTCAGCAAGTATCCCATTAGTTCATCCAGTTAAGTAAAAGTTCCCGCGTTATATTTTTTCCTGTAAAGGTTGGTCTAACGAACTGATATTGACAATGGCCGGATGATGATGGAGTTCAACGGCCGGGAGATAAAATCAGGGTCTTATATGGTCCGCCCCGCTTTGCAAGGAAAAGTTTTCCATCGTGTATCAACAGGGTTCGCAGGTAGGTATCGCCCCGTTTACTGATCCCCAGCAACGTGGGCACGCCACCGGTTGATTGCTGCTTTGGCACCAAGCCCAGCCAGGCAGCCATTTCCCTGCCATTTTTAAATGCTGATATATCTCCAATCGCAGCAAACAGTGCTGTAGCACTGAGTAACCCAATGCCGGGTATGGTTAGCAAAAGTTTGCAAGCTTCAATGCCGATAACGCATTGAGGCAGGTTAGCCATAAAGGGCGAGAGTTCCTTGCGGTTAAGTTTCTTTTTGAGAGCCACATGACCTTTGGCATCAACTCCATGTAACTGGAAACTCTTTTTGCTCAGTTCAATTCCGAGAAAAACAACCTGACCCCAGCTTTTTCTTAGCACGGATGAGCAGGTCGCGTTTATGGAAAAGCTGCTGGCCGCGCACAAAACGCTGATCCAGGCGGAGGCGGACATTACCACGGCCCGGTTAGGCATTATCGGGCAGTGTTCGGATGATAAACGGCCATTGCTGAATGCCTGGCTGAAACAGGTAGCGGCGTTGCCGGTACTGGCCCCCAAACCACACCCGGAAAAGGATATTCCCAGTGAACCCCATAACAGCAATTAAGCGCTACCTGGCGGACACCCCCGGCAATGAGCCAATGAATACCCTTGGCCTGACGGCGGACGGGCGGATTGTACGCCTGGCAGAGCAGGAGGAGAGCCAGCGGCCGACACTGCGCAAGGGGTTTGAACGCCAGCTCAGGGCTTTGATGCCCCGGGAGATAGGCAGGAAGAGCAGGCAGCGGATGATCAAAAAAACGCTAGGCACTGATGTACAAACCTTGGGTGGGCACATAGAGGAGCTCTGGCGGGACCGGCAGATCCGAAACCGGCTGTTGGAGTTGGAGACGAAGTATGCCAGTGAATTGGTTAAACTCGATAAGCTGATTTCAACTCACATCACCCCCACCGGGTATGCGAACACTGAAGGCAAGAACCAACCGGGGGAGCCTCTCGCCGAATATATTTTTATCAACGAGTTCACCCAACGCCACTGGACATTCATAGACAACGCCAAGACCGGGGCTGTTAATCGCAAAGATTTCTATATGAGCAATGTGATAGCCCGGCAGTACAAGCTGAGTTTTGACACGTCCGAGTGGCTACTGGAACTGCCTGAGATCATTGAGCGGGATTCGATAACGAATAAGAAAACTATCGAGACTCTGAAACAACATCAAGACGATTACTCTTCGGATGATTTTCGAACGGCCTTCCTGGAAACGACGGACAACGGCAAGAGCACGGACAGAGTTGCACGGGACCTTGGACTGATTATTGGATCGATCACTGTTACTTATGAGGGACAGCCAGTGGACAGGATTGCGGACCCGATTGACATCGAGCAGGCGAATAAAAAGTTTTGCGTGCAAGTCCATGTCAGACCGGACCCGGCGGTGTACGACGTTCCATGAAGTGGCTGATCGCAGGGTCGGACACGGCCCGATGCCTGGCTGAATCAGGTAGCGGCGTTGCCGGTACTGGCCCCTGAACCTCACCCGGAAAAGGATACTCCCAGTGAACCCCACAGCCGCAGCGACACAGGCCATTGAGCGCTACCTGGCGGACAATCCCGACAATGAGCCGCTGAACGCCCTTGGCATGACGGCGGACGGGCGGATTGTGTGCCTGGCAGAGCAGGAGG
>NZ_JBLYNV010000069.1:0-27850 GCF_049310165.1 Endozoicomonas sp. ALE010
TGCCTTCACACAGCTTCTTTTTCCAATAACCAGGCTGTGATGTTCTGACGCCGTTTTGTCGGCACCAGGCTTTTTGGCTAAGCCCGGAGTCGTGCCAGGCTTCGATCCGTTGCAGCCATTGTTCTTTAGTGGTTTCTGGGGTGGTCATCGGAGCCTCCATGTAATCAGAGGCTTTATGATCCACGATCAAATCTCAGCGGGGTAGGACGTGGGTTATTTTGGCGGTTACGTTCCGGGAAGGACGTTACAAAAGCCAGGCGCTGCTCAACGAAGCGGCTCTGCTTATGGCCTATGTCAATTTAAACCCTGTTCGAGCCAAATGGTGAAATCGCCAGAGACCTCTGAATACACTTTTATCAGCAAAAGAACGAAATATTTAATTGTTGTGGCTTTAAAATCTTTTGGTATTCTTTTTTATTTTACAATTTGCACAAAGTATTACGACTGGACTGATATCTGACAGTCGCATTTTTACCGTAGGATAAGGGCGGCCCACGGAGCAACTCTATAAATGCATTGCAATAATCGGCCAGTCTCGCCAGTTGATGGCTATTACTCTGTTGCAGTGCCCGGCACGACCGGATCAATCGCTCTGTTTCAAGCACCTGAGGACTGTCACTTGTTATTTTATCCTGACGTGATGCTAATAAGATGGGTTCTAACTGCTGGCAAATATCAGCACATTGCCCTGATAAGTGCACCACTGACTCAATATTTTTTCGGGTTATTTCCCGGGCCTGAAGGCTCAACAGCCTCTCCAGATTTTGCAGTAACTGATAAGGTTGCGAACTCTCTTTTTGGCCCCCATCGTCTTGAGACTCATCATTGGACATTATGACCGCCTCTCCCCTTCAACCGGGCGTACCTCACCTTCATTGATCACCCGGCATTTGAACGGTCTGCCATTTTCTTTCTGAACCAGGATAATATCGCCGACATGGCCGCTTTCCATGGCGACACCGGTGGTAGTTAATTCGATATTTTCTGATTGAACAACAATGGTTAAATGCTGCCCCCGACGGATAGCAGTGGCCCTTTTTACCATATCGGTGGTAATCACAGTGCCGGCGCTAATCTTTCGGGTAGCGATGTATCCGGAAGGATTATCCTGAAATACATTCGGTTTCAGGGAACTCAAACGGACTTTTGATGTTTTCAGCCTCGGCTGTCCTGGCCCCGACAATGCTGGCCCCGACAACGCCTCGCCCCGGTTAAGATCCCTGTCGGCAAGCAATACCGATACGTCAAAATCCACTCTGACCGCCAGCCGTTGTTTCCAGCGGTGTTCCGGGAAGGTGCCGAGATGATCAGGACAGCTGATCAATAATGGCAGTTTACCGTTCTGAGCCATGGCAGAGAAGCGGATATCCGGTGTTTCCGGACAGTCTGGCAATTGCTGCCAGCGTTCTTTATGCAACAAAACCACCCGGGGATTACGGCCGTTAAAGCGTTTAGCCAATAAGCGCGAATGCTCACAGAGTTGACTGATGACCACCCCCTGAACCCTTTGATCAGTGCTCTTATCTGATTGATCTGACTGCGGGCTGGTATCCGTACATGACACTGTATGGGCGTTTGCAATATTGGGAATATTGAGTAAGCACAGACACAGGGAAAAAACAAAACGACGACTGATTGATAGCTCCCTGACGAGAATAAAATATGTGACAAATAAATACATTTTTTACGACAACGTACTACTCTTTACACACGACTTAATATAGACGAATAGATAGCCTGTATGTTGATTTCATTTGAGTCGGCCATGGGTATACACCCAAGAGTTGCACAGCTCAGAAGCTCTCAGATTGCCATCCAGTCAGGCAATATTTTTAATATTGAAACACCACAATACCGGGCACTTG
The DNA here is from genome assembly GCF_049310165.1 of Endozoicomonas sp. ALE010. Taxonomy (NCBI): domain Bacteria; kingdom Pseudomonadati; phylum Pseudomonadota; class Gammaproteobacteria; order Oceanospirillales; family Endozoicomonadaceae; genus Endozoicomonas; species Endozoicomonas sp. ALE010. The sequence continues at coordinate 1,866 of NZ_JBLYNV010000069.1, forward strand.
AAGCTAATCTGAACTTTTACCATTTGGCTTATGGTTTATCTCAGGATTTGTCGGTCTCAGACAAACGGCATATCACCCCAAATCAACTGGCGGATGTTGAGTTATCCATTGCCTTTAAAAATTCAGGCGGTATTGCCTCGGAAAATGGTAACGATGTATCTCTGGCACTGGAGCAGGCAAAACTTGCACAGTCGATGGCCGGGTACAATATCAGCATATCGTTAATCCGGGAGCGTCTGAGCATGCTTGATAAGGTGATCAGCGGTCGCTAGTGTATGGTTTCAATGAGTTTGACGGGTTGACGTGCCTCCGCACTCCGTTCGTCCTGAGCCTGTCGAAGGACCCATAGGGCCTAAAGGCGGAAACTCCGGACTCTGATAGATTGTGCCAAGCACCCTTCGTCCGTGCATCCTGAGCGGGGTCGAAGGGCGCTCAGGGTGAACGGAGATTGTACACATCAAACCCATTGAAACCATGTACTACTGGAAGGCTGACCGAGAATAGACGTCATAAATTGTTAATTCGATGAAGTGAGTACCCCATGAGTCTGCAGTTGGTTCAGGCTATGTCTGGTTATTCCATGGTCGCCCAGGCGACCCGTATGACACTGGTGGCCGAGGCGCTCTCTTACAATGAGGTTGCAGCAGCGTCTGCTGCTGAGGTGATGCGGCCGGGGCGAGCGTTACTTCAGGCCAGAACCGTAGATGCTGGCTCCGCTGCCAGAGAGAATATTCCGGCGTTTACCGTTGAAGTAGCGGGTATTATCAAAGATAAGTCACCTCCCCAGGTGCGCTATCAACCGGGCCATCCTCTGGCTAATGCTAACGGTGAAGTGTTTTACCCGAATATCAGCACGATTGAAGAAATGGCAACCATGATTTCGGCAGCCCGGTCTTTTGATGCGGCTGTCTCGGTGTTCACCAGCGCCCGTCAAATGCAGGGCCAGGCACTGGAGCTGATCGGTGTTCATAGCTAGTACGTCATTTCAATGAGCTTGCTGTGCACAATCTCCGTTCACCCTGAGCGGAGTCGAAGGGTGATTGGTACAGTCTTTATTCAGGGCATGGAGTTTACGCCTTTAGGCCCTATGGGTCCTTCGACTCCGCTCAGGACGAACGGAGTTTGGGTGCCATTGATAGAGGGAACCCATCAATTACATTGAAACCGTGTACTAGTGCAGATAAAGCACTTATACCCATACAGTCCCCCCACGCTCTGCGAGGGAGTCCGGAGGGATATGAACAGCCGAGGAACCGTGAGAGATGTGCTGTGTATGTATAACAGTGCCTGGTCTGGTGGGATTTGCGTTAAAAGAAGGAAGGCTATTTCGAGACAGTCCCCTGCCGTCGAAATCGATATGACATGTGGGTATCACTATGATTTCATCCATTCAACATGAACTAGCCTCCACTCCGAATGGTAGCGCATCGTCGTCTTCCTCCGACAGTTCCAGTGCCTTGAGTAAAAACTTTATGACGTTGTTGATTACTCAACTTAAGCACCAGAACCCGCTTGAACCGATGGAAAGCGGTGATCTGCTGAATCAGCTGGCGGCCATGACTTCCGTGTCAGAGTTAAGAGATATTCACGCCGGTATCAGCCGGTTGGGCGATCAGTTTGCAACGGCCCAACTGTCCAGCGCTACGGCACTGCTGGGTCAGGAGGTCGCTATTGATGCCCGCCAGTTTTCATTCAATGGCGATGGGAATAAATTAGCCCTGGCCTTTCCTTCGCCAGGTACAGGGCACTTGTTGCATTTTTTGCTCACCGATCAAAATGGTACCCCGGTAAAAGAAGCCCATTATCAGGGGCGTCATAATGAGTCACCGGGTACTTCCATAAAGAAAAGCCTGGACCAACTGTTTGGCTCGCTGCCTCATGGTCAGTACTGGCTGCAAAGCACCCTGGATGGTGATAGTGAAGTGGTTCCTGTGCAACTGGTCAGTAAAGCAAACAGTATTGTTTTCAACAGCTCTGATCAGGCACCGCAGATCAGGCTTGAGGCAATGGAGCCAGTGGCACTGTCCAGCATTCATTCCGTGACCCGGCCATAAGCTTGACGGTTGTTGTCTAATCGGAGAGGTAAGCGTCTATGTCAATCAGTATCACGGGCATGAATGCTGCCCGAAGTCAGCTGGATATAGCCAGCCAGAACCTGACCAATTCGGAAACGAATGGTTATAAATCGTTTCGGGCGATTCTTGGTGATGTCTATGCCCAGGCAGGAACCACATCGGTGGATATGTCCGGGGTCACGCTGCTGGGAACCCAACAGGCGTTTTCCCAGGGACAGCTGACGCAATCGGGTAATGCCTTTGATCTGGGCATTGATGGTAAGGGCTTTTTTGTTCTTGGTAATAGTGGTGAGCAGCTCTTCAGCCGGGCAGGCCTGTTTAATCAGGATAAGGAGTATTATCTGGTGAACCCCAGTGGTTATCGCCTCCGGGGCTTTGGTGTCAACAATCAGGGTGCGGTTGATACCTCAAAACTGGTTGACTTGCAGGTCAGTCAGGCTGACCGGCCAGGCAAAGCAACCACTAAAGCATCAGCTATCATTAACCTCAATGCCAGTGAACCGGTGATTAATCGTACGACGGTTGCCCTTAACCCGTCAGACCCAAGGACATTCAGCTGGTACGGAGCATTGAATATTTTCGATAGCCTTGGCGAACAACATACGCTGGGTAGCTATTTCACCAAAACCGAGACCAGTCAGTGGCTGCTTGAATTTCAGGTGGATGGGCAGTCCCTCAAACAGACAGAAAACCTGACATTCAACAGCTCAGGCCTGTTGACGACACCCGCCGATGCGCAGTTTTCACTGACACCACCGGAGCTGCCCTCAGGTGCCGTTCTCCAGCCCCTGGCCATGGACTTTTCCGGCATCACCCAGTTCGCAATCGATTCGGCATTTCGTCCCCAGGTGGTTGACGGGCAAATGGCGGGCAGCCTTAACCAGGTCAGTTTTGCCGAAAACGGTTTTCTGCAGGGTAGCTACAGCAATGGTGAGCAATACCTGCTTGGTCAGGTGGCACTGGCTACCTTTCCCAATGATAACGGGTTAGTGGTTAATGGGAATAATACATGGATGTCGTCTATGGTATCCGGCACTCCGCTCTTTAGTCCATCGGGCCTTAATGGCGCGGGCCTTATCAGGGCGGGGTTTGTTGAACAGTCCAATGTGGATCTGGCCAGCGGGTTGTCGGATGTCATTCTCGCCCAGCGCAACTTTCAGGTAAGCGCCAAGGCATTCCAGGCAGAAGATGTCCTGTCGCAAACACTGATCAATCTCACCTGACGGGCACCTGGCCATGTTTTCCGGAATGCAGATGACTACCGCCAGTGCCGAACGCATCTGGCAAAGCCTGTCCGTGTTTGCGGGTAATTTATCCGGTCAGTCGGTGCCCGGTTACCGGGGCGACTCGGTATTTGCGCAAAAACTGGCACAGACACAGACGGCGATGGCCCAACAACGGGCACCCGCATTTTCCCTTCAGGCTGCCACCAATTTCACCAGCGGCTCTCTGAGACCCACAGGACGCCAGCTGGATGTAGCCATCGACGGTGCCGGATGGTTAGTGGTGCAAGATGCCAGCGGCAAGGCAGGGCTGACCCGAAACGGTTTGCTCAGTCTGACCGCAACGGGTGAGGTGTTGACCGGCAATGGTGCCCGCGTCATGGGACAGACGGGGCCGTTGACCATCCCTGCATTCAGTCAGCTGACCATTGGCAGTGAGGGGTCTGTCAGTGTCATTCCTGCCGGTAGTCAGGACGTTGAAGAGGTGGGGCGTATCCGCTTTGCCAATCCCCCCGTGGCCAACCTGATTCGGAGCCCGGATGGCCTGTTCAGGCTGGTGGATGGCAGTGCACCAGTCCCTGATCCACGGGTCAAGATGGTCAGCGGGGCGCTTGAAGAGAGCAATGTTGACCTGATGGCGGAGTACCTGAATGTTGTGGAAACCGGAAAAACCATGGATCTCCATGTTCGTATGTTATCAGCCTTTGATCAGATGGCAGGGCGAGGCAATGAATTGCTGAACCTGTCCCGTCGTTAATGAGAGCGCCACTATGAATAGTCTGTGGATAAACCAGGGCGGCCTGACCCTGCAGGATGCCAGAATGATGGCTGCTTCCCAGAACCTCAGTAATATCAGCACCTATGGCTATAAAAAAGAACGGGTGGTGGCTGCGGATCAGTTTTATACCACCCTGAAACAGGCCGGAGCAATGGCCAACAGTGGGGATGAACTGCCCAGCGGCCTGCAGGTGGGTACGGGTGCCAGAATCACCGCCACCCAGAAAATATTTACTAATGGCAATGTCCAGAATACCGGTAATGCGCTGGATCTGGCTATTGTCGGCGATGGCTTTGTGCAGGTTCAGTTACCTTCCGGAGAGATGGCTTATACCCGTAACGGACAGTTGCAGCTCAATGCCGAAGGTGAAATCGTGATGGCCACCGGCCAGCCGATAGAGCCGGTGATCACCATCCCGATGGAAGCCCGGAACATCACCATTGGTCAGGATGGCACGGTATCCGTTGCCATGCCCGGCAGCCCGGAAGCTCAGGTTCTGGGGCAGATCTCTCTGGTTAATTTCATCAATCCCATGGGGCTGCAGTCCATCGGCGATAACTTCTATCTGGAAACCGCTGCCAGCGGTTCCCCTGTGGAAGGCGTTCCCGGCACCAATGGTCTTGGTGAAATCCGGCAGTTTTCCCTTGAGGCCTCCAATGTGGATGTGGTGGAAGAGCTGGTCAATCTGATCATGATTCAGCGGGCTTATGAAATGCAGGCCAGGGCCATCGATGTGGCCAGTAATTCCCAGGAATATCTGGTGAAAAGCAGTTAGGAACAATTCAAACCGGATGCACCCTATGGGCAAAACAGTTACATCGATGTTTATTTGGCTGATCGCTGTGCTGGTGATCGGGTTGCCGGGCTGTCAGGTGGTATTGCCACACAACCAGCCCCTGAATAATGCCGACGATGAAGACACTGAACCCGTGCTTACCCGTGCCCCGGAGCCCCCTCCGGCACCGGCACCGGGCAGTCTTTATACATATGCCACCAGTATGCGCCTGTTTGATGATCTGAAAGCCTATCGCCCCGGCGATATTCTGACCGTGATGCTGCAGGAAAAGACCTTCTCCAGTAAAAAGGCCAATACCAGCCTGGACAAAAATGCCAGTGCCACCATAGCGCCCCCCACGGTATTCGGGAACAAATACTCGAGACTGGACACACAACTCAGCAGCAAACGGAACTTTGGCGGCAAAGGATCGACCTCTCAGCAAAACCATTTAACCGGCTCGGTGACCGTGGTCGTGCAAAAAGTGCTGCCCAGTGGGGCGCTGTTGGTTAAGGGCAGCAAAATGGTCCGGCTGAATCAGGGTGATGAAGTCATCTTTGTCAGTGGTGTGGTGCGCCCTGAAGACGTTACCCAGGACAACAAGGTCTCCTCGCTGCGTTTGGCCCATGCAAAAATCAGTTATACCGGCCGGGGCGACCTGGCCCAGGCCAACACCCAGGGCTGGCTCACCCGTATTCTGAACAGCAGCTGGTTTCCATTTTGAGATCAGGGGACGGCCCGGTAATAGCCTGCCCTGCGGCGGTGGCGGCCGCTGGAGTTGTAAATGGAGCTGAAAAAATCGGTTTTATTCGGGCGCTACTGTCGGACAGCCTTCTGGCCGGGCTGTTACTGGCGGCGACTGTTGTTTTTCCGCCACCCTGCCAGGCCTTACGTTTGGTGGATCTGGTTGATATAGAAGGTGTGCGCAAAAACCAGCTGATCGGCTATGGCCTGGTGGTTGGTTTGCAGGGTACTGGCGACCAGACCCGTCAAACCGTTTTTACCAGTCAGTCCATGGTCAACATGCTGCGCCAGTTTGGTATTCAGTTACCCCCGGGGAGTGATCCGCGGATGAAGAATGTTGCTGCCGTCAGTATCAGTGCCAACCTGCCCACCTTTGCCCGCCCGGGAACCACGCTTGATGTGATGGTTTCCTCGATTGGTGACGCCAAAAGTCTCCGTGGCGGTGTGCTTCTGGCGTCACCATTACGGGGTATTGATGGCCAGGTCTACGCCCTGGCCCAGGGTTCAGTGATTGTTGGCGGAGTGTCTGCCCAGGGCGCTACCGGCACCCAGATCAGTATCAATACAACGACGGTCGGACGCATTCCGGGAGGTGCGACCATTGAACAGTCGATCATTCCTCCGGAAGTAACGCCTGGTGTCGTACGATTAAATCTCAGGGAGCAGAATTACAGCCAAAGCCGTTTACTGGTCAAGGCTATCAATGATCACTTTGGCAGTCATATTGCCCGGGGAGTGGATGGCAGCCAGATTGAAGTCACGGTACCCGAGGGACGGAATAACCGGGTGACGTTTCTGTCCATGCTGGAGACTCTGGATGTTCCCCAGGGCGTCACCCCGGCCCGCGTCGTGATCAATTCCCGTACCGGAACCATCGTTATTGGTGCCGATGTCCGCATTCGCCCGGTAGCCGTGAGCAATGGTTCCACCACAGTGAAAGTCATGGAGCGTCCCAGCGTGATACAGCCCAACCCATTTTCTCTTGGGACCACACAAATCGAGGAGCAAAGCACCGTCGACATCATACAAAAAACCGGTGGCATGTTTATTGTCCCTGCCACCACCAGCCTGTCCGATATTGTTAATGTGGTGAACAGTGCCGGACTGACGCCCAATGAACTGATCTCGATTCTCCAGGCTATTCAGGAAGCTGGGGCCATGGAGGGTGAGCTGGTTATTATGTGAGGAATTGCCCCGGAATAATTTGTACATTTCTGAGTTTCAAAACCACGTTCGTCCTGAGCCTGTCGAAGGGCGTGAACTCCGGCCTCATGTATTGTGCCTGTCACCCTTCGACAAGCTCAGGATGAACGGAGATCGAGTTCAAAATGTCGAAATTATTTCGGGACAATTCCCAATCGGAGATTTGCCATGGTTATTACGCCGCTATCCCACCCCACCCACCCTGCCTTTCCCCTTGATGCGGGGGCCAGCAGGCCGGTCAACGGCAGCAACCGTGATTGCGAAGCATCATCCAACGACTTTATGCGGGTGTTGCTGGGGGAAGTGACCCGTCAGCTGCAGAAAACCTCAGGATTGTTTTCCGGCAAAGAGCACAACGGCACGGCATCGCTGTTTCAGAACGAACTTGCCGGAGCGTTGCTGGCACAGTGTCTGGCAGAGGGGCTGGCGGAAAAACTGTCCGGTGACCAGCCATGGCGGTGAACCATATCGGGCTTAGCGGGGTGAACGCTGCGGATATTTTGTTAAATAATACCGGCCATAACATTGCCAATGCCGCAACCCCCGGGTTTAGTCGACGACAACCCGTATTGATCACCCAACAGAGCCACTGGGGCGGTTTGCAGAATCAACTGGGTGGCGTCAGGGTACTTTATCTGATGCGGGTATCGAACGACTATCTTAATGACCAGGTGTTTCGCGCCAGTGCCAGCCAGTCAATGGCAGACAGCTTTGCCATACCCATGGTGCAGCTTGATCAGTTGCTTGGCCGGGAAGACACCGGGTTAACCCAGGTGCTCAATGGCTTTATCGGTAACCTGCAACGGCTGGAAACGCGCCCGGAGTCTCTACCCTTGCGCCAGCAATGGCTGGGCAGTGCCGGACAACTGGTGGACCGTTTTCATACCCTGGGTCAGCAGCTGCAGGTCATCTCGCAACAACGGACCAGCCAGATCAGCAATGTGATCACCGAGGCCAATCGGCTGGGCGCGGCCATTGCTGATCTTAATAAACAGATCATCGAAGGCAATAGCTATATTCATAAAAGCAGCCATAAAAGCAGCCATAAAATCAGCGATGGCAACTGTGCGGACCTGCTGGACCAGCGGGACAATCTGATTAATCAGCTGTCTGAACAGGTATCGGTGGAGGTTTATCGCAACAGCAATAATGCCGTTAACCTGGTGATTCCATCCAGCCAGGGGGCGATTCCCCTGATCATTGGCACGCAGTATTTTGACCTCAGTATCAACCCGGACGCTGCTGACCCAATGAACCCCGATGTGATGGTCAATATCCCAGGCGTCGCTGTTCCGGTCACACCGCAGCAGGGCCGGTTGGCAGGGCTGCAAAAGCTCCATCGGGATGGGCTGATGCCCGTCATCAATCAGCTGGGGCGGATGGCGCTGGTGCTGGCCTCGGAAGTGAACTCTCAGCTGGAGCTGGGTGTTGATCTGGCCGGTGATAAAGGTAAGCCACTGTTTCAGGATATCAACTCGACATCGGCCATGCAGCAGCGGGTCCTGCCGTCAACGGTTTCGGGGACGGAGGCATTGACCGTTGCAATCGGCGATATTTCCCGGCTGGTGCCATCGGAATACCAGCTGGTATTTACGGCTTCTGATCAATGTCGTGTAACCAGGCTGTCGGACGGGCAATCATTCAGTGGCAGCCTGACGGCAGGCACGCCTTTTACCATTGATGGCCTTACCATTCACCTGACAGGAACACCGGCTATCAATGATCAGTTCCTGCTGACGCCCTGGCGCCATGAAGCCACACAATTGAGTATTGTCCTTAACGACCCTGAGCAGCTGGCGTTTGCGGCACAAGGCTCAGGCCCCGGCGACAACCGGAATCTGCTGGCACTGCTTGGCTGTTTAAACGGTGATTGTGCGAAATGTCCTGATGTACTGGAAGCTAATATTTTACTTCAGTCGTCTGTTGCCAACCAGACGGCTTCCGCTGAACGACAGCAGAAAACCAGTCAGAGTTTATATCAGGCTGCGGTTGCCGAGAGGGAGGGTCTCAGTGGTGTTAATCTGGATGAAGAAGCGGCTAACCTGCTGCGATTCCAGCAGTTCTACCAGGCCAATGCACGCCTGTTACGAACCAGTCAGATGATTATTGATGAATTGCTGGCAGTTTGTCGGTGAGACCGATGCGGATAAGCACAGCACAACAGCAGGCCATGGTTTTGCAGGATCTGCAAAACATCAGTCAGCACCAGCTGGAAGGCTGGAACCAGGTGGCCACGGGCAAACAGATAACCCAACCAGCCAGGGCACCGGGCAGCTGGACGCACCTGCAGAGTGTGCACCGGGAGATCAGCCAGACGAACCATTACCTGGATTCCATTACTGCCCTGACCTCCCAGCTGCAACTGGAAGATACCCTGCTGCAGAGTTATACCGGCTACCTGCAGGATATCCGGGCGCTGGTGCTGCAGGCCAACAACCCCGGGCTGGCAGCGGTGGACCTGGCCACCCTCGGGCAGCAGGTTGTGCAGTGGCGAAACGCCATTATCGGGCTGTTAAACAGCCGTGATGCCGAAGGTTATTACCTGTTTTCCGGCTCCCGGACCAGTACACCGCCGGTGACTGTTGCAACCGCCAGTGATGGTAGTGAGTCGTTTACTTTTAATAAAAATAACGACATCCGGCAAATAACAGTCGCTTCCGATATAACAATGTCGTCTACGGACAGTGCTGACTCTTTGTGCTTTACTGTGAACGACGGTGGATCAGGTTTTAATGTAATCCTTATGCTCGGTCAGATAGCGCAGACACTTCAGGCTCCACCCGCCAGCCTGTCAACGCTGCTTGCCAGTTACCTGGTACAGCTTGATCAGGCACAGAATCAGGCTGGCAGCATTCATGCCGCCCTGGGAACCCGAATGAAAGCACTGGACGGTATTCGCAGTGACCTTCACGAGGCCAGATTGTACTTTCAGGAACAGGCGGGTCAGCTGGGTGATCTGGATTATGTCAGTGCCATCAGCCATCTGAATCAGCAGAAAGTACAGTATGAAGCCGCTCTTAAAGGGCTTTCTGAAGTAGCGAACCTGTCGTTATTTGATTATCTCTAGGAGGCTGTTATGGCCATCAGTATCAACACCAATATTCCATCAATGCAAGCCCAGATCAGTCTGGAGCGGGCCCAGAACGGTCTTGATACAGCGATGCAAAGGCTCTCGACCGGTTATCGCATCAACAGTGCCGCTGACGATGCCGCCGGGATGCAGATCAGTAACCGGATGAGTTCACAGATTAATGGCCTGAGTATGGCGGTGCGTAATGCCAATGACGGCATCTCTATTGCCCAGACGGCGGAAGGGGCCATGACGGAAACCGCGTCTCTGCTCCAGCGGATGCGGGACCTGGCAGTACAGTCCGCCAGTGACAGCAACAGCAGCGATGACCGGATTGCCCTGAACGGGGAGCTGAAACAGCTGGGGGCGGAACTGAACCGGATTGCCGAGTCCACCACCTTTGCCGGACAGAAGTTGCTGGATGGTTCGTTTGTTGACAAGAACATTCAGGTGGGTGCCTACGCCAATGAGATTATTACCGTCAATGTCAAGAGTGTCAGCGGTAAAGACATTGGTATCATGAAGGGGGCAACGCTTACATTTTCTGGCATGGGTCTGCCGGGGACAACCGCCATTGCAGCACAGAGCCTGACGGTCGGGGTTGATGGCAATGAAAGCAATATACCCATATTAACCACGGATACCGCCCAATCCATTGCCCGTAAGGTAACAAGCGCGGTATCCGATTTAAGTGGACAGGCAAAGACAGGGGCAGAAGTGGTGTTGACAGCTACTGACTGGGAAAGTGGCGATACCATTACCCTGACCGTGAATGACACTGCTTACGCATCGACGAGTGCTTCTACTACTTTTCAAGCCGCCTTACAAGAACTGAAGGGAAAGCTGGATTCTTCACCGTATGATGTAACGATTGCGTCGAGCGGCAACCGTAAAATAACGTTGGTTGATTCCACTGGTCAGAATATGAAACTGGAGGCAACTGCTGCAGATGCAGACCATAGTTCATCCGGAAAGAAAACGCTTGCCTTCACTGCCACAGCCCAGCCACTCGATTATGCAGGTGGTACGACTGGGACAGCAAAGTCAATTACGTCAGGAGCGTTGAAAGTCGTGGGTGATATTAAGTGGGTCGGCTCGGATAAAAACGCCACCTATACCATGCAAAGCGATGGTAATTTAGGGACTGGGCTCGCCACTGCCACAAAGACACCGCTGGCTGGTAGTATGCCGGTAGATTCCATCGATATCACCACTTATGCTGGTGCACAGCAAGCCATCAAAATCCTTGATCACGCAATAGCCGACGTGGATTCCAACCGGGGCACCCTGGGTGCCATTCAAAACCGCTTCCAGCACACCATATACAACCTTCAGAACGTTCGGGAGAATATGATGGGCTCCCGAAGCCGGATTAAAGATACCGACTATGCCAGCGAAATGTCCAAATTGACCCGGGATCAGGTGCTGAAACAAGCCAGTATGTCCGGCCTGAACCGGGCCAACACCATGCAGCAGGAAGTCCTGGCCCTGTTGCAGTGAATCATTGAATGAATACGGTTGCGCCACTGCCGGGCAGTTTTGATCTGGGGACTGTGGTGGATGCTGTGGTCAATGCCGACATGGCACCCTCGGAAAATGCTCTGAAACGGCGGGAAAATCAGCTGTCCCGGGAGCAGGATCTGATGGTGTCGGTCTATCAGGCGGTCAGTAACCTGCAGCACTCCGCCCGGGCGCTGGTTCAGGAAGCCAGCCTCAACAGTCACCATGTGAATGGCAATGGCCACGGTCTTGGCCGCTGGGTTGCGGTGTCCAGTGAGTCTGACCGGGTTGGCGTCAGCGTCAGGGGGCGTCCTGATCCCGGCAGTTATCAGCTGTCGGTCCATCAGCTGGCCTCACCGCAAATTATGACCAGTCCACCGTTTGCCAGAGATACCGCCTTTAAAGACGCAGGTACGCTGGATCTTGCCCTTAATGGTGGACACTGGACGGTTAATATTGTTGCCAACAGTACCCTGGCCACCATCGCCAGATCCATTCAGCTGAGTACTCAGGGGAAAGTCCGGGCAACGGTCATTAACGGCAAGGCGGGGCAACAGCTGCTGCTGACCGGGGCAGAAAAAGGGGCTGATCTTCGTATGATGCTCAGTGGCACCGGAACCGGTGCCTACCTGGCGGATATTATGTCTGAACAGGTGGCTCCGGCTGACGCACTGGTCAGTATCAACGGCGTAACCCTTTCTCTGCCCGGCAATGTTAACCAGCCGGCCATTAACGGGCTGAGCCTGACCCTGAAACAGGCGGACCCTGACCGGCAGTTATATATTGAGGTCAGTCAGGATGTTGAGGCACTGGTCAGCGCAATGTCGGAATTTGTCAATCACTGCAATAGCCTGCTGCAAGCCAGTGACCCCAGGGACAACCAGGGCCTCCAGATCGATGCGGGCACCCCCGCCTCCCTGAGGGGAATCAGCAGTCAGTTGCGTAAACTGGTTAACGCCACGTCTGCAGATACCGAGTTAAGCAGCTCAGAGCAGATCACCAGTTTACTGGATCTTGGGGTCAGTACTGAGCGCAACGGTTTATGGTCTCTGGATGAAGCCTGGTTTCGCCACCAGCTGAATGCCATGCCCTACCCGGTCCTGCAGTTTCTGTCGGACCGGGACAAGCCGGTGCTGGCACTGGCGCAGAAAATGGACACGCTGTTATCGGGCAGTGGCCCTTTAATATCGAGGATCAGTTATCTGTCACGGGATTTGCAACGGCTGGCGTCAGACCAGTATGCACTGGATATGAGACGACAATTGCTTCATCAGCGCACCAATCAGCAGTTTTTAAATATGGAGCAAACGGTACAGCGCATGAACCGGAACCTGGCCTATGTTGAAACTATTTGACCTGCTTGACCTGACTTTCACCAACGACAATAAGGAGCGATTATGAAGTCTCCAGCCACTGAATACACCCGGCATCAGTACGGGCACCTGGCCCGAAAAGAGAGTATTTTCCAGCAGACCTCCCTACTGTACCAATTATTCCTGGATGACCTGGACCGCTGCCACGGCCATATCAACAGTGGTGACAGTGCCGCCCGCGGAGAGCGGATTCACCACGCCCTCTCTATTTTGATGGTATTAAGAAACCAGGCCCTTGCCATGGTCGACAATCAGCAAGATCAACCCCCGTCGGCCAATGAACTTACCGCCCGGCTGCTTGAATTATATGACCACTGCCTTGCATGTCTGACATCCGTGATCGCTGATAATGATACTGCCTCCCTGAATACCGCCTGGTCTATGATCGATACCGTTAAAGGTGCCTGGGATGAGTTGGCCATACAGCAAGGGGCAGATGACTGAGACTTGTTAAGGCTGGAGCCTGTCTTTTTCGGGCAGCGGGTGGCGGGAAGCGGGCAGCGCTTACTGAAATGTCGAAGTTATTAACAGCCATAAGCAGAAAGTTCGGTTCCCCTGTCCATATCATGGGATGAACAGGGCGATGAAAGAGCCCGCCTGTTTATCGTAAACAGAGAGCCATCTTTTATGAATATTGAGACAGTTGGCACAGAGACTGACCGTGTGATCGACGCACTTCGGAACACTCCTGAAATAACTTCCACATTTCCGATGCTATCCAGCCAGGAAAGAACTTTGCCACGGAGACACGGAGGCACGGAGGAAAAGATTTTTTCTGTTCTCCGTGCCTCCGTGTCTCCGTGGCAAGAAGTTATTCAAGGACAATTCCTTCCAGCCTCGTATTTCCGGGAGGCGATAACCGGGCGGCTGTCTGTACAGAACGGGTTGGTGCAGAACGGACTGCCGGAGGAAGATGAGTTTCAGGCAATTCTGCAGCAGATGATCGAACCTCTGGGACCGATAAATCCTGAGGGGGCTTCGAATCCGTCTTTACATTCCGATTTACCATCGACTATCTACACCAACACAGCGGATTTCGGGGAAGACATACAGGCAATTGAGTGGGCAACGACCACAGATGCAGAAGTTCCAGCGGTTCACCCTCACCCCGAATTGACGTTAAATTTACAACACTTGCCGTCTGATCAACTGACCCGGAGACCAGACCCGGTAGAGATGGGGCCAGTTAAGCCTGACCATCCGGGGGAAGAGGCTTCCGGCCAGGCTGTGTTACCTGACGTTCAGCAAACCATGGAGTTTGGCTCACTGCGTCAGTCTGCACAGCTTTCTATGGTAGCCACACAAAAGCGAACACTGTCGAATCAGGAGGCTTTAGCCCCAGAGCCGACCCTGGAGCCGCCCGCCGATCAGGAAAGTCAGACAACCACACAGCCAGCAACAGCTGAGGTATCGGATACACCTCTGAAAAGATTGGAACCTGCCAGCGTCCGCCAGCCATTGCCCGGAAATCAATCGTCCGGAAATCAATCGTCTGCAATTCAACCGGTAACAGCCCCGGTGCAAAACTGTTTGATGCTTGGCGGGGATCGTTATGCCCGGGCCGTTGCCGAGCTTCCCGGACTGGGTGCGGTGCAGGTGGTGATGACTCGCCATAACAGCGAGGTCACCGTGAATCTGCAAGCCAGCCAGCAGTCTCTGCCAACCCTGGAAAGCTGTTCCTCTACACTGCACCAGCTGGTCAGCGACAGCATTCAGCAGATGCACACTCCCGGCAGTTCAGTGAATAAAGAAGGGCCCGGTGGTTCTTCAGCAACGGAGTCTGGGCTGAAAATAGCACTCTCATTAACCACTCCTGATCATTCCGGCTCAGACCGGGGAAGGCAGTATCCGTTGGCCGAAGAGTTGGCAGGAATGTCATACTTTTCTGGCACAGACGTAGATCTTTTGGCTTTAGCACCCCAAACCTCACAAGCGTATCGGTCACCCATTGCGTTATCGCGGTACGCTGGTGTGGCACTTATTGATCTGCATATTTAGCCATTGTTTAGCAATGCATATGAACACGAAGAGAATATGAAGACTGACGACGATGACCGTACCATAAAGAACAGTGCCTATGCTCAGTGGCCAGCAGTGCAGCTTGGCAGGGTTAATTTCATCGCTGTTATTCTGGCGGGGGTTGTCATGCTTGCTATTGCAGGTGGTGCAACGTATTGGTTTTTTTTCCGGGAGGATGACGACTCACCATCGCCAGTGCCCTCTGCGGCTGCACCGAGACCTGCGCAATATCTGTCGTTTAAAGATATGATCGTCAATCTGGCTAATGATGAAACCTATGAACTCCATTATATGCAGTTATCCGTTTCTATCATGACCCGAAAAAGCAAATGCCTTGAACAAATGGAAATGAATCGACCGGTCATTCTCAATGCCATGCTTGACCAGCTGTCATCCTGGACATTCGAGGATGTGATGATTCCGGAAAATCGCGAGGAATTGCGGAAACAGCTTCTGACTACGGTTCGTCACAGGACGGGGCTATCACTGACTAAGGGGGTAGAGGATGTCTTCATCATTAATATGGTGATTCAGTAATCACACCACGAATTGTCCCGGAATAACTTCCTCTTTTTTGCCACGGAGACACGGAGGCACAGAGGAAAAGATTTTTTCTGTTCTCCGTGTCTCCGTAGCAAGGTTTTATCTTTAATATTAACAACGTACCGAGTTTTGCATGCTATTGAGAGTCGCTGGCTTTGCCATCCTGTTTCTGAGTGTTTTTGGCGGGTTTGTCATGGCCGGCGGCAAGCTGCTGGCACTGTGGCAACCCCCTGAGATTCTTATCATCCTCGGTGCCGCGATCGGTGCTTTTGTGATTTCCAACCCGGCCACTGTCCAGAGAATGACCCTCACTCATCTGAAATACGTACTGATCAGAAATAAAGAGTTCGACAAAGCCTTCTTTATGGATTTGCTGGCCCTGCTGTTCCGCCTGATTGAAACCCGGCATCGAAAGGGCATGAACGCCATTGAAGACGATATTGAAACACCGGAAAGCAGTGAGCTGTTTCAGAGCTACCAGCGCATCATATCCCATCCACGACTGCTCTGTTTTATCACCGATAATTTACGGATTACCGGTATGGGCAGTATGCCCGGACATGCCTTTGAAGGTTTGATGGAAAGCGAGATAGAAACCCTGGAAGAGGATCTGAAACGACCGGCAAAAGCACTGAACACTATTGCTGATGCCTGCCCCGGCTTTGGTATTGTGGCTGCGGTGATGGGCATCGTGGTGACTATGGGTGCGATGGATGGGCCGGTAGAGCTGATCGGGGTCAAGGTAGCAGCAGCACTGGTGGGTACCTTTTTGGGTATATTGCTGTGCTACGGTATTTTTGGCCCCCTGGCCGCAGCGCTGGAAAGTACTGAGCAGAGTGAAATGCTGGCGTTTGAATGTGTCAAAATGACGTTGCTTGCCAGCCACTCAGGGCTGGCACCGATTACCGCCGTGGATTCAGGGCGGCGGCTGCTTTATAAAGAGTTACGCCCTACATTCCCGGAATTGGAGGATATGCTGCAATCCCTGAGGGCTAGCCATTAATGGCCAGGGCTCCAGATAGCAATCAGCCGATTGTGGTCCGTCGGGGGCGCACTGCCAACGGCAATGGGCACCATGGCGGCAGCTGGAAAGTGGCTTTTGCCGATTTTGCCATGGCCATGATGGCCCTGTTCCTGGTGCTCTGGCTGGTGGCCGCGACTACACCCGTGCAAAAGGAAGCCATTGCCACCTATTTTTCCAATCCGGGTCTTCTCAACCGTGTTAGCAGTAACTCGCCGGTGGAGATGCAGGGAGAGCGCTCGATATTACCGGGAATACCAGTGCAGATACGGCCAAAGCCCTCCGGCATGACGGGTATAGAGCTTGCCGGTCATAACACTGCCAGTGCCGAGGGCATCGCTGCCATTGTGCTCGGATTATCCAAACTGCCGAAAGAACGTGCCATCGAGGCAAAAGACATTGAGCTGCAGACCTGGCCCAGGATGATTCGTATGACACTGGTTCAGGATAAAGTCGGCCCCATGTTTCCACCGGGAAGCAAGCAGCTGGTGCCATTTTATGAAGATTTTCTAATCGCCCTGGCCCAGGTTTTGGCAAAACTGCCCTTCAAAATCATTATTACCGGGCACTCCGATGGCGTGATTGGTTCTGACCTTAAAAATTCGACAGAACCCAACCGGGTAAACTGGGAGCTTGCCGGACAACGGGCCGAAACGGTCAGGGAAGTGATTGTTTTTACCGGAGTACCGGAAGATCAGATACTGTTATTGGCAGCGATGGGAGCTAACCGGCCTATTCCGGGGCTGAGTCCGGATTCAGGATTAAACCGCCGGGTCGACTTGATGCTGGTTCCCCGAAAAGACGCCAAAGGGTTGAGTCGCAAGTTCCAACATAAATGGCATAAAGAAAAAGCATCCTCACCGGTGCCTTCATCGGATATGGAAAAAGCCGTTCAGCAGGCCAGGGATAACCGTTATCCGCAACCTTCAAAGTGAACAACTTTCACCGCTTCCAGCGCCTGCAGGAGCATGAGCGTTCAGAGCGGCATCCGAATTATCCCCAGATGACTTACTCCGACTTTATCCCGATAATCGGCCCATGAATGATACTTTTATTGTCCCCTGCTGCAACGAGCCACTGTCGGAGCTTTACCGCGATGAGTGCATTGTTGTGGTGAATAAACCGGCAGGTCTGCTCAGTGTTCCCGGCAAGCCACCCAATCATAACGACAGCGCACTGTCACGGCTGCGGACCATCAACCCGCAAACCCGTGTCGTCCATCGGCTGGATATGTCCACCTCCGGCCTGATGGTCTTCGGACTGGATGCCGACAGCCATCGTACCTTAAGCCGTCAGTTTCAGGACCGTACCGTAGCCAAGGAATATATTGCCGATGTGTGGGGAAAACTTGCGCAGCCGGAAGGAAAAATAGAACTGCCTCTGCGCTGTGACTGGCCAAACCGGCCAAGACAGATGGTTGACCATGAACTGGGCAAACCATCACTGACCCACTTTCAAGTGATTGACAATCAGAGACCGGCATTTGACCGGGTACTGCTAAAACCGGTGACCGGTCGCTCCCATCAGTTAAGAGTTCACCTGGCTGAACTTGGACACCCCATTCTGGGCTGTGAGTTCTATGCCCACCCAGCTGCCCGGCAGGCCAGTCAACGCCTGAACCTGCATGCCACAAGGCTGGGCTTTACTCACCCTTTAACCGGGGAGCCAATGGTGTTTGTGTCGGAAGCGCCTTTCTCGGTTTAAGCCAGCTGTTCACGGTTTTATCCATTGAGGGTGTTTCTTTACTCGCTGGCCCATGACGTATCGGCCATGCGCGGGTCATCGATCCGCTGGCCGAAGCAGTTGTAACATTGCTCCTGTACCTGACGGAACATGAATGGCTCGAACAACAATCAATTTTACTGCTCCAAAATTGTGTAGGCGAACGAAATCATAGCTATACTGCTCCACGAGCATCAGCCCATTGTTTGAAGTGAAACCCGGTTAGGAGTGCCAGCTCCGTTCGAGCCGAGTTTTTTCTTGCCTGAAAAACATAGTCGAGGGTTTTGGGATAGCAAGAAAAACAGGTATTTTTTTCAGCAACACCCTGTATTGTTTCAGCAGCTTTAACCGGCTCTTCGCCGTTTTATATGGATTTCAGGATATCTGCCACAGGGCTGGCGATCAGGTAAACCATCATGATGAAAGTGCCTGTGTTACGGTAACCTTTTGCCCTCGCTCTTGCTGCTTGAAACAGACTGTTTAACCCTTCCATTCGGGCATTGGTATACGTCGAATACCAGCGTTGCAAAATCTTGTCTGCATGTCGTTCGACGGTTTCCAATGCCTTGCGAACCGGCTCAAGTATTTCGATATCCCCCAGCTTCTTTCGGGCATAATTGATAAAACTGGTCAAACGCCAGCGAGCCGCTCTGGTGGTTTCAGCTTTACGGATCCAGCGCAGTTTTTCCTTGATTTGCCAGGCTGTTGCCGTATGTAAGTCACTGGTTTCCAGTTCGGCAAGTGCCTCAACCTGCTTTTCGGTCAGAGGGCCATCAGCGTTTTTCAGAATGGCCCAGCGAAGCTCCTTGGGCAGGTGTTGCAGCTTACGCTCTGCCTTACGAACATCGTCTAATGCTTTGGTAAACAGCTGAACAACGTGAAACCAGTCGATGGTCACATTGGCATTTGGCAGCTCTTCTTTGGTGGCGGCCAGAAACGCTTTGGACATGTCGCATACCACTTCCAGAATATTGTCCGCCTTGCCCTGATGGCTTTCCAGAAAAGCCTTGAAGTCTTTCACCGTTTGCTTCCCCTTTCCCGGCGTAGCGAACAGTACAGGCTTGTCGGTACGATCCATATCGATAAAGACCGTGACATAGTTGTGACCGCGTTTGGAAGCCGTTTCATCCAGGCCAATCGCTTTCAGTGCGGCAAGATCCATCTCCAGCAGTGCTCGGCTAACGTAATGCTGGATGACTCGCCAAATACGCTTATCCCTGACACCCACATACTCAGCACAGGCTTTCACCGGCATCTCCCTCGCGAGCACCAGGAGAGCCTGTTCAAATAGCAGTGTGAACCGGCTGTCTGCACGGGCCCAGGGGACGTTAATACGAAGCACACCATGCTCTTCGCACTTGGTCCGGGGGACTTGTGCTGTGATGAAGCAGTGATGCTGAAAGAAATTCAGGTGTTGCCAGGTCAACGCTTTAAAATCATGAGCAGGGCAGGCTTTTCCGCAACGAGGGCACGGATACAGGCTTCCACGATCAGCAGCGACATTGAGTGTGAGCCTGCTTGGGGTAGTAGAAGTATCCAGATACTGGTCAACCAGTTTCCAGGGGAATTGTAAGCCGAGGCCGAGTATAAAAATCTGATTTCCATCCATGGCTGGATACTACTTCTGAAGTGATAAAAAGGGTCGGGATTTTCTCAGATATTTGTTGATGAAATCCACACTAAAGGACGAGGAGCCCTTTAACCCTATTGTCTGAGCCAAGACAAACAAGATCAGTTAACAATATAAATAAACAAGTGTGTCATGCTGCGGGGCGGCCATCCGCTGGCAATTGGTTTTTTTTAAGCTACCCTGTGTGCCAAAATCAACATTCTGGAGGCCTGTCATGTTGAACAAAGAACGCTACGAATTGTTGGTGGATATCGGCGCTGACATAGATCGCAGCAAGTACCCTTCGTCCGTGCATCCTGAGCGGAGCCGAAGGGCGCTCAGGGTGAGCGGAGAGTGCGTATCAAATGTCGGAATTATTTAATTACTCAATTCCCTGATTGCGCAGGTAATCATCATAAGTACCGTGGAAGTCGACAATACCGGTATCCTTGATTTCGATAATCCGGGTAGCCAGCGATGAGACGAACTGACGGTCATGGGAGACAAAAATCAGGGTGCCTTTGTAGTTTTCCAGCGCCAGGTTCAGTGACTCGATGGACTCCATATCCATGTGGTTGGTTGGCTCATCCATCAGCAGAATATTGGGGCGTTGCTGGCTCAGCTTGCCAAACAGCATACGACCCTGCTCGCCACCGGAAATAACCCGTACGGATTTTTTCAGGTCGCTCTGGGAGAACAGCATCCGGCCCAGCACGCCACGAATCACCTGTTCATCGTCGCCTTCATTCATCCACTGGCTCATCCAGTCGAACAGGTTCATATCCATATCAAAGTCAGCACTGTGATTCTGGGCGTAGTAACCGATATTGGCATTTTCGGACCACTGGATAACACCGGTACGCGGTGCCATCTTGCCTGCCAGGGTATGCAGCAGGGTGGTTTTACCGACACCGTTCTGGCCAATGATGGCGATACGCTCACCCACTTCAACCATCAGGTTGACTTTGCTGAACAGATCTTCTTCATAGCCCTGGCTGAGCTTTTCCACCACCAGCGCATTACGGAACAGTTTCTTCTCCTGCTCAAAGCGGATAAACGGATTCTGGCGGCTGGAAGGTTTGATTTCTGTCAGTTGAATCTTATCGATCTGCTTGGCCCTGGAAGTCGCCTGTCGTGCTTTGGACGCGTTGGCAGAGAAGCGGCTGACAAAGGACTGCAACTCGGCAATCTGGGCTTTCTTACGGGCATTATCGGCCTGCAGGCGCTCCCGGGCCGCAGTGGCTGCGGTCATATACTCATCGTAATTACCGGGCATCAACTGCAGCTTGCCGTAATCCAGGTCCGCCATGTGGGTACAGACACTGTTCAGGAAGTGACGGTCGTGAGAGATGATGATCATGGTGCAGTCACGCTGCTTGAGGATCTCTTCCAGCCAGCGGATCGCATTAATATCCAGGTTGTTGGTAGGTTCGTCCAACAGCATGATTTCCGGGTCGGCAAACAGCACCTGAGCCAGCAGCACACGCAGCTTCCAGCCCGGCGCAACGGCACTCATCGGTCCGTAATGCTGTTCAATGGGAATATCCAGCCCCAGCAGCAGTTCGCCTGCACGGGCTTCTGCTGAATAACCATCCATCTCACCAAACTGAACTTCAAGGTCAGCAACCCGCATACCTTCTTCTTCGGTCATTTCAGCTTTGGCGTAAATAGCATCCCGTTCGGCTTTTACTTTCCACAGCTCGGCATGACCCATAATCACCGTATCGATCACCGTGTAGTTTTCATAGGCAAACTGATCCTGACTCAGTTTTGCCATACGTTCATGGGGGTCTTTACTGACAGTGCCGGATGTTGGCTCCAGCTCTCGACCCAGAATTTTCATGAACGTCGATTTACCACAACCGTTGGCACCAATGAGTCCGTAACGGTTACCTTCGCCAAACTTGACGGATATATCCTCAAACAGGGGCTTGTCACCGAACTGCATGGTCACGTTAGAAGTTATCAGCATAACCTTTTGCTATCCTCTCTGGCGATCTGTCTGACCAGACCAACCACAATCATTAATAGGTAAACGGCAACTATGACACAACCTGCCCAGACAGGGCGAGCGAAGGTCGTGCCGCGCCTCTATAGTTATCAAAGGTGCTCCATGCTTTCCCAGATTGATGGTGATACAGTTCGCCGTCAAACTGCCGCCCGTGCATACGCTCAACAGGAAGGGCTTACCTTCTCCGACCAAACATTTTCTGATCTTGGTGTTTCCGGTTACAGGAATAAAAAACGGTCAGGGCTTGAGGCATTGCTCCACGCTATCAATACAGGTGAAATCAAAGCCGGTGATGTAATCTTTCTGGAACATACCGACCGACTCAGCCGGAAAGGCTTCGACGATACATATAGCCTCGTTCGGGAAATTGTCCAGACCGGAGTTTCCCTGTACGTTGATTCGGAGAAGCTCCTCCTCGACCGCAAAGCCCTTAATGATCTGGTATCGGTCATTCGTCTGGCAACGCTAGCCTCACTGGCATACTCAGAATCAGCGAATAAATCCCGTCGCCTGCTTGAGACGAAAGGCGAGAAGCGCCGTAGGGCAATCGAAGGTGAAAAACAGGCTCCCAGACTTCCCTGGTGGATCACTTTCGATCATGACAGGCAGGACTATGTACTCAATGATAATGCCGACATTGTAAGGCAGGTTATTCAGAAGAGATTGGCAGGCATTTCAGACAGGAAAATTGCCGTAAGTAGTTGGCCAAATGGAATCGTATATTTCTGGCTAAGTGGGCAGTTGCTATGCAAGGCGCAACGTAGGGAGCATAGCCGTAGCTATGTGACCGGAGTTGCAACGCCGCACGACTGCATGGATGCAGGAGATAGAGCAACGCAGGAGCAGTTGCCGGGAGTGACTGACAACTTAGTCAGAAATATATGATTTCATTTGGTTAACTACTTATGGCTCAATGAGCAGGGGTATGCTTCACCACGAGGCACAACATGGAAGGAAACCCCAGTCAGAAAGTTGTATCGGCATCCTGCGGTCTATGGTGCTTATACCAATTCCACCTTCTAAATATGAACTGCGCAGCCATTTTGAACAGCTGGATCTTCGTTGGAATTCCTCGCAATAGCCCTGCTATTACTCGTCATTCCGCCTTGCCCAGCTGTCCAAAATGACTTGCTCGATCTCATATTTAGAAGGCGGAATTGGTATTACCAGACCATGAGGACAGTGAGAGACAATCCAGACGACCACACGACAGCCGGATTCATTAACGACGCCTTGGTCGAAAATTACTATCCTGCCCTCGTCTCCTATCACGAATATCAGGCACTTGCACCGAAGAGTGTTCCGAGGGGCAAAACCAATGACCATAATCACCTGCGCCGTTTGGTGCGTTGCTCATGCGGTCAGGTTGAAAAAAATTGCTGTTATGCCTGTTTTTGGCGGCGAAAAGCCTGTGGACGTGATCAATATGAGACTTTCACCCATTGTAAAGTTCAGGTTGGGAAGAGCAACCTGCCGTGTACTGAGTAATGCTTGATGAAATCCCTTTACCCTGAAGTAATGTTGGTAACATCAGTCCTGAATTGTCTAACTCAGCAGTTAGTGATGAAGAGTTGAGTGTGTATATGAAAGACGGTGACATTGTGTCTTTTATTCGGTGGATGGCCGCTCTGTCAGGTAAAAATTATGTCATCGACCCGAGAGTAAAAGGAAAGATAAACGTTGAAGTAAACAGTGCCGTTAATCGCTATGACTTGTCCCTGACCACCGGCGGTGGTCAGTACAACCCGCCCCGAAGTCGTATTCCTTCAAACTTTGCACCTTATGCGAGCAAGCCACTGGAAATTACCTTCACCTTGAGCAGGGCTTCTGAAGTCACGTCGTTCATGGGGCGTTTTAACGTAAGCGCTTATTTAAGGACGTCTTCAAAACCCATCATCTGTCTGCCACGCTAACCCCTGTTTCAAAAACAGGAGCGAGCCGTGAATCAAAAACAACCAAACCGCCGCACTTCTGAACAGTGGCAAGGCCTCATCGATCAACAGCGGGAAAGCGGCATCAGCCAGAAAGCCTTTTGCCTTTCGCGCAATATCTGCCTGTCAACCTTCACATTGTGGAAGCGCAAACTAAGGCAGGCAACCGAAAGGCCTGATCAACCAGCACAACCAGACCCTGACTGGTTCGAATTTAAAACTGATTTTCACAACACACCATCAGACCTGCCTCCATGGGAAATTGAACTCGAATTACCCGGTGGTGTAACCCTGCGTATGCGGCGTTGATCATGTTTTTTCCTGAATCACAGGTGCGGGTCTGGCTTTATAACCGCCCCACCGATATGAGGAAGTCATACAACGGCCTGGTTGCTCTGGTGAAAAATACCCTTGAGGAAGACCCGTTGAGTGGGCAGTTGTTCGTCTTTATCAATCGTCGCCGAAACCAGTGCAAGGTGCTGTACTTTGAACGTAGCGGTTACTGCATCTGGAGTAAACGACTGGAGCAGGGTCAGTTTCACTCCCACGCCGGTCAGGCGGTTAAACAACTGCTGGCATTGACCAACCTGAAGCTGATCATTGACGGTATTGATACCCGTTCTATCCGCTATCACAAACGTTATGTAAAACCTGATACATCGAACAGCACAACCTCTGAATAGCAGCTACATTCAAGGGCTATGAATCTTCCCCTGCCAACAACCCTCTCACCTGCAGCTGCTCAAGCAGTTGCAGGTGCTGTTGCAGGAACACAAATCTGCGAACGAACACCTGAAGCAGGAAAACGAGTCCCTCAAACATCAGCTGGCCTGGTTTAAACAACAGCTGTTCGGTGAAAAATCGGAAAAGAGACTGATAGAAAACCCGGACCAGCTGGCTCTCGGGGAGATACTCAAGAACATTGAGTCTCCAGAAGTTCCGGAAACAGAAACCATCACCTATGAGCGCAGAAAGAAGCACAGGCCGGATGACTGTGTTACCGATCAGGGATTGCGCTTCACGGAAGGTGTACCTGTTGAGCTGATTCATATTCCGGCTCCTGAAATGCAGGGTGAAGACGCCGACCAGTATGAAATCATTGATCATAAATATACCCATCGTCTGGCGCAGCGACCGGGCAGTTACGTTATTCTGAAATACCAGAGGGACGTCGTTCGCCACAAGGCAGACCAAA
The DNA here is from genome assembly GCF_049310165.1 of Endozoicomonas sp. ALE010. NCBI lineage: Bacteria > Pseudomonadati > Pseudomonadota > Gammaproteobacteria > Oceanospirillales > Endozoicomonadaceae > Endozoicomonas > Endozoicomonas sp. ALE010. The sequence goes on from NZ_JBLYNV010000069.1 coordinate 26,658, forward strand.
CCCTGAGCACGGCGGCAGCCCCCTCCGGCCTGTTTGACCGCAGCTTTGCCGATGTGAGCTTTATAGCTGGCCTGCTGGTTGAGAAATACCGCTACCACCTGCCGCTTTACCGTCAACATCAGAGACTGGAAGCCAGCGGTATCACCGTCAGTCGTGGCACGCTGACCAATCTGGAGCAGCGTGCTGGCCAGTTGTTACAACCTGTCGCCCATGAAGTACTGAATAGCTGCCTTGAAAGTCACACCCTGGCACTGGATGAAACACCCTCAAAAGCTGGGCTGAAATGTAAGGGTAAAATGAAAAAAGGCTACTTCTGGTGCTTTTATGGCGACCACGAAGAAATAGCCTTTATCTACTCCGACAGCCGCTCCTGTGATGTGGTTGAGCCTTACCTGAAAGAATTTGAAGGGGTATTACTCACAGATGGCTACCCCGGCTACGCTAGCCTTTGCTCGAAATACCCAAAGATCACTCATGCCGAGTGCTGGACACACAGCCGACGTTATTTCGTCAAGTCAGAAAAAGCGGAACCCGAAGCGACCAAAGAAGCCCTGAAACAGATCGGCGCATTGTACAAGGTTGAAGATGACATCCGTCGTCAGGGGCTGGAAGGCGATACACTGCGTGATTATCGCCAACAAAAAGCCAAGCCCCTGGTTGACCAGTTCTTTGAGTGGGACCGGGAACAGCTGCGACGGCTTGACCTGGTTCCCAGCAATCCTCTGAGCAAGGCACTTGGCTATGTTCACAAGCGGGAAAAAGAGCTTCAGGTATACCTGAACGATCCAACGGTAGCGATAGACACCAATCATCTTGAGCGTGGCCTTCGTTGCATCCCGATGGGCAGAAAGAACTGGATGTTCTGCTGGACGGAAGAAGGCGCAGACAATGTTGCCGTGTTCCAGACGCTGATCACCAGCTGCCAGCTGGCGGGCATCGATCCCTACAAATATCTGGTTGATGTTCTTCAACGCATCAGCCTCCACCCGGCCCGTGATATCAGGGAATTGATACCGCGACTCTGGAAAGAGAAATTCGGGGCCAATCCATTAAAAGCCGATCTCGACAAGTAGGGGGAGTCTGCCCCCTGTTTGGACGCTTACTCGACAAGTAGGGGGAGTCTGCCCCCTGTTTGGACGCTTACTCGACAAGTAGGGGGAGTCTGCCCCCTGTTTGGACGCTTACTCGACAAG
>NZ_JBLYNV010000070.1:0-26688 GCF_049310165.1 Endozoicomonas sp. ALE010
GCGGTGAACAGCACGGTCGAAACCTCGAGTACTGATGCAAACGCCGGCATCGGGGTTGACAAAACCACGGCGGTGAACAGCACGGTCGAAACCGTGGGTTGGCGTGCAAACGCCGGCATCGGGGGGGGGAGGGTTTTCGGTGTCGGAACGGTTGCCAACACCGCGGCGGTAAACAGCAATGTCACAACCTCGGGTTATGGTTCATACGCCGGCATCGGGGGGGGGGCGGTTTTAGATGGAGGAACGGTTGCCAACACCACGGCGGTGAACAGCCATGTCAAAACCACGGATAGTAATGCATACGCCGGCATCGGGGGAGGGTCGGTTTACCGTGAAGGAACGGTTGCCAACACCACGGCGGTGAACAGCCATGTCACAACCGCGGGTGAATGGGGACTCGCCGGCATCGGGGGGGGGGGGTTGCAGGAATGGTTGCCAACACCACGGCGGTGAACAGCCATGTCAAAACCACGGATAGTAATGCATACGCCGGCATCGGGGTGGGGGTGGTTTACCCTGGAGGAACGGTTGCCAACATCACGGCGGTGAACAGCCATGTCACAACCACGGGTAGTAATGAATACGCCGGCATCGAGGGTGGCTGGGTTATGGAAGAAATGGATACCAACACCAAGGCGGTGAACAGCTATGTCAATGGCAATAAAGAGAATTTTGGATCTATCTCCAATGATCAGCTTCTTTGCCAAAAAGCAGACCTACGTGTGTTAACAGCCAATTGCTCTCCGAAAACTGAATTTCTGGATGCGCTGGATTTTTCGAACAGTAATGCTTGCCCGGTAAATGCCGCTACAGTGTCAACTGCCGCTCAAGAGTCAACAGCTGGGACGGCGGCCGCCACAGTGTCAACAGGCGTTATAGCATCAACAGCCACTACAGCGTCAACAGCCGCTAAAGAGTCAACACCCACTACAGCATCAACAGCCGTTTCAGCATCAACAGCCGCTACGGTTGCAGCTACAGTGTCAACTGCCGCTAAAGAGTCAACAGCTGCGGTGGCGGCCGCCACAGTGTCAACAGACGCTACAGCATCAACACCCACTACAGCGTCAACAGCTGCGGCAGCAGCCGCCACAGCGTCAACAGCCGCTACAGCATCAACACCCATAAAGATTAATGATACAGAAACCCTGGGCAAGATTGGCCGACATCCCGCCTATCCACTGAACGGTACCTATCAACAGACGGCGGATATTGATGCCTCTCAATTCCATCAATCCATTGGTGATGAATGGGATCACTTCACCGGGCAGTACGATGGGAAGGATCATACCATCAGCGGCCTGTCTGGCTGTTTTGTTGACACTCTGGAAGGCAGCATCAGTAACCTTCGCTTTACCGGTGCCCGTATAAATTCCTATGAGCCGGCAGGTGTGGTGGCTTGTACTGTGAATGGCCAAGTCCGTAATATCCGGGCCGAAGATGTTCAAATTGCCACCTTGAGTAATTATGCAGACGCCGGCATCGGGGGGGGGATCGTTGGCGCTGGAGGAACGGTTGCCAACACCACGGCGGTGAACAGCAAAGTCCAATCCTTTGGTGGCAGTTCATACGCCGGCATCGGGGGTGGGTGGGTTAAAGATGGAGCAATGGTTGCCAACACCACGGCGGTGAACAGCACGGTCAAAACCAGGGGTTATGCTGCACACGCCGGCATCGGGGGAGGGGTGGTTAACGATGGAGCAACGGTTGCCAACACCACGGTAGTTAACAGCAGGGTCAAAACCTCGCATCACTATGCAAACGCTGGCATCGGGGGTGGGTGGATTGGCACTGGAGGATCGGTTGCCAACACCACGGCGGTGGACAGCACGGTCGAAACCAAGCATAAACTTGCCTACGCCGGCATCGGAGGGGGGGTGGTTTTAGATGGAGGAACGGTTACCAACACCACGGCGATGGACAGCACGGTCAAAACCAGGGGTATAAATTCACACGCCGGCATCGGGGGTGGGTGGGTTGGCGCCGGGAAAAAGCTTGCCAGATCCTCGGGTGTCAATACTAACGACGACATCAGGAGGTGGGCTGGCGTTGGAGGAACGGTTACCGACACCACAGCGTTGAACAGCAGGGTCGAAACCTCGCGTATGAATGCACACGCCGGCATCGGGGGCGGGGTGGTTAACCATGGAGCAACGGTTGCCAACACCAAGGCGGTGAACAGCACGGTCGTAACCTCGGAAGACCATGCCAAAGCTGCCATTGGGGGGGGAGTGGTTTACGATGGAGGAACGGTTGCCAACACCACGGCGATGAACAGCACGGTGGAAACCTCGGGTAAACTTGCATACGTCGGCATCGGGGGGGGAGTGGTTTTAGATGGAGGAACGGTTGCCAACACCACGGCGGTGGACAGCACGGTCAAAACCTCGGGTAAATTTGCACACGCCGGCATCGGGGGGGGAGTGGTTTACGATGGAGGAACGGTTGCCAACACCACTGCGGTGGACAGCACGGTCGAAACCTCGGGTAACTATGCACACGCCGGCATCGGGGCGGGAGTGGTTTACGATGGAGGAACGGTTGCCAACACCACGGTGGTGAACAGCAGGTTCGAAAGCAAGGGTTGGGATGCACCCCACCGCGTCGGGCGGAGGAGTGTTGGTGATGGAGGAGGGGTTGCCGACACCCCTGCGTTGGACGGCAGTAATGCCGCTACAGCGTCAACAGCCGCTGCGATGGGAATTACCACAGGTTCCCTTCTGGCAGCGGGCGGATTGGGGATTGCCGGCTATTCAACCTATCAATGGATTACCGGTTACCAGGAGGGGTTGCGTGGTCAGGAGCTGGCGATGAAACCACTTACCCGTGGTAAAGAACTGGCAAGCGCTGCGGTCAACTCAGTATCACAGGGTATTCAGGGAATCAGAGAACGAATGAACAGGCAGAGTGTTCCTGCGCAGGAACCAGCCCATGAAATGAGTTCGGTACAGACTAACTGAGCTGGAGTAGCTGGTCAGATGGAATCGAATATTTCTGGCTTCTTGTGCTGGTACTGTGCGAGGCACAACGGAGGGAGCATAGCCGTAGCGACCGGAGTTGTAACGAAGGCGAGTGTCGGCACAAGGAGCCAGAAGTATATGATTTCAGGGGTTAGGAGTTGTCTGGCAATAACTTCCCTATTTTCATTGCCTGATCCCGTTCGGACTGAGCTTGTCGAAGTTCGGTGGCACGACCCTTCGACAAGCTCAGGGTGAACGGTAATCGGGAACTTATTAAAAGACAATTCCTTAGCTACTTTTGCAGGAAAGCCACCATGAAGCCAACCTGAACACTTCACAGAACTCCCACGACTGTGTAAGAATATCTTGAAATATTTCTCCGGGACGGAGAAAGCTCAATTGCAACATTAATAAATGAACAGGCCATCGATTTGGAACTGGTTTCCTCGTTAGGGAAGACGACATTGTTGTTATTACTGCAACATTTACTCATACCCGGAAAAAATCCTAAGTGCCAGGTCAATTGTCAACCTGCCAGGGATCTTCGCCTGCTTTTTTTACTGTTATGGCTTTCGTTTTCCGGTTCATTAGTCGCCCAACCCATTTACCTCAGCGGTGACGATGCCATAACCAACCTGCCACTCGTGCCGGTTAATCCACCATCTGACATTTTTCAAAGCTCACTCCCAGACAGCCCCCTGAACTGGTATCGCCTGGATATTGAACTGTCGCCCTACTCCCCCCATGACTGGCTGATGGTGTTCCACCAGGTTCCCCATAAAAAGCTGGATGTTTTTATCCCGGTCAACAACGGGTATCAACTGACAAAAATGGGCATCGATGGTTCACCCTCAGGCATGGCACCCAACACCATGAAGCTGACACTCAAGCCCGGGGAAACCAAAACCTGGTATCTGCGTCATGATCCGGTAGCACTCAATCAGCTCAATCCTGAGTTATGGCCATCTCTGAACTACTATGAACTGCTGAGTGAGCAACAAACCGTCATCAGCTCGATTCAGACGCTGCTGATCGTCGCCTTGATTTTCATCTTTACCCTGACCCTCAGGAATCGAACCCCGGCCTTGTATCTACTGATCAGCCATCTGCTTGCTACCAACCTGATGATTCTGATGTGGGAAGGCGACATTTTTCGTGTTGTTTCATGGCCGGGGGAGCCGGGCCACTGGCTTATTCTGATAACTGCGGTGGTGCTGGTCACCGGTATTGCCAGCTATCGAACCCTGGCACTGCTGCCGGTCTACACCCCCAAAACGAATCGATTGATTGGTGCACTGAACATCGTTGCCATGGCGCTCGTGGTTTATGGAATCACCTCTGCCAGCAATGCATCAGAGGCAACCCTGAAACTTGCCGCCTATTCACTTCTGGCCAGTTTTACCCTGGTGGTGCTGGCTACCGCTTACTGTCTCTATAATGGCATTCGTCCGGCAAAAGTGGCCTTTCCTTCAGCACTGACCATGCTCATTTTACTCTCATGGTTATGGTATCCCAACGCAGAATCAGGAAGCTTGACGCCCTACCCTGAACTTCTACTTCTCTGTGTTCATGCAGCCCTCCTGCCTCTGTTTTACTGGTACGGGCACCAGCAGAACCTGAACCACGCCATGTCGATTAATGCCATCGCCCCTGCCAGCAGCAAACGGCGTATCTTTGAGTCAGCACTGCGTGAGCACCTGCAAACCCCGGACTCACCACTTTCCGACAATGAGCTGATCCAGAAAGTATTGGCCACCTTCGACGACGTATTACCCGGCGTTCCTGCCATGGTGTTTCGCCACCAGCAGGATGAATGGCACTTCAACCCCGGGGAAACCACTGATTACTCAAAAGCCGCTGAAAATTTAGCCAGGCAGCTGCCAGACATCGAAGAGGACTTGCTCAGCGTCATCGCTTCGGGCATCGAAACAAAAATCAACTTTAAAGACCGGTTTGGCACCATCTACTGGCTATTCCCCCTGAATATAGATGCCGGTAATAAAGTACTTATGGTACTGGCACCCTCCAGATATCATCGAAATGCCACCACCTGGCAAACCGCCAGCGATATCAGCAACCATGCGTGTACCCTCTTTCAAGCAAATCGACAGTCACTCTTCTGGCAGCAGCAGGCCAACCTTGACCCAATGACCGGCTTGCTGAACCGGCGTGCCTTCTGCCAGGAAACAGAGAATATCATTCAGGCTACTCTTGATTCTGACCCCATCCGCCCCTGCTGTGCCCTGTTTATGGACATTGATAACTTTAAACAACTGAATGATCTGCTGGGCCACAATGCCGGAGACCGGATACTTAAAACGACAGCTGTTATATGCCGCAAGTCTCTCCGGCATCAAGACTTACTGGGGCGTTACGGCGGAGAAGAGTTTGTGGCATTATTGCCCGATACAGAGCCCTGGCAGGCATTTCATGTGGCTGAACGAATGCGAAGAGCCATTGCCAGTGAACATGCAAAAAACAATCAATGGGAGAACATTCAGCCCACAACCGTGAGCATCGGTATTGCTGCCCTGTCCAAAGATGTGAACTCCCTGGACAGACTGCTTGAGGAGGCGGATACGGCAATGTACCAGGCAAAACAGACAGGTAAAAACCGGACATCAATCAGCGCAAGCCTGAACGATGTTCGTTTGCCAGCCACATAAGCCACTCAAAAAGAGAGAACAAGGTTACCACCTCAACGTATCCAAAAGCCCTGGTACATGGTTTCAATGAGTTTGACGGGTTGTCGTGCCTCCGCACTCCGTTCGCCCTGAGTGCTGAGCTTGACGAAGCATCGAAGGACCCATAGGGCCTAAAGGCGGAAACTCCGGGCTCTGATAGATCGTGCCAAGCACCCTTCGTCCGTGCATCCTGAGCGGAGCCGAAGGACGCTCAGGGTGAACGGAGATCGTACACGTCAAACTCATTGAAACCATGTACTAGTGTTGCTGTTTATTTGTCTGCCTGTAGCTTTTGCGAAGTGCTTCCGAGGCATAATAAGCGGGTGCGGCAACAAACGGCGATATTGCCTGCTTACCCGGTACCTCATTATTAAGTGTCTTGATAAAGCCAAGCTGGCTCAGCAGATTTTTCTCGTATTTTGCTCTTTCCCGGGCGGCTGTCATCATCAAGCCTGATTGTTCCCATTCGTCCGGCGAAAGTGAACGGCAATTAACCAATAACTCCTCCCCGACAGCGATATCCCTTAAGGCAAAATAGATAGGGAGGGTAAGATTACCAGAACGGGTATTCACTGAAACAAACGACATGCTGACATTGTTATCTTTGGCCCTGTTGGCCGCATTCAGGAAATGCATCGGTGTATAACGCTCGTTATCCGGCAAAAAGACAACCGTGTTCGTAGAATCTGAAGAAAGCCCTGCCATTGTGTATTTCGAGAGCGTTCGCTGCGTTTGATCCTTACCTCTGAGACCTGCCATCAGGGTCCGGTAGTAACTCATGAAATCCGGCATTTCAGTGGTCACTTTCTGATGCACATGCTCAGGTTTCCAATTGTGGTTATGCCTGGCCCACTCCCTTTTGTTGAGCACATAGCCAATACCGGAATAGACCCCGAGCAACTCCCCCCCCTTAACGGGTGCGCGGGCAAATACCCCGTAATTATTTTCTGGCTCTGCACCCGATGCATCAGAGCAGCTAAAGCCATAATCAACAAAACGGTATTCAAATCGCGCCTGAAAGTCTTGCCGGGCCTCTTGCTCAGACATGATCAACTGGTTCACCAGGCGGGATTGCAAAGCTTGATGCAATTGAAAGTCCGGCAGCAACTGACTTCTGGCCAGGCGCGACATCCAAAAATAAGGCTGGTAAGTATGCCCGGGAGGAAGTTCTGAGTCTGAAATAGCCCGGCTCCCCAACGCTCTATTGGCCATGCCCGGCCTATTGCTGCCAGTGGCGAAGGCCTGGTGTGCTGAATGGCGTGAAGGTTTGTTCGGTAGCGACAGAAGCATTGTTTCTTTTATTTCCCGATTGAATATGCTGGTGTCTGGCAGTGCACGTATATCTTCTGCCAGCTGCTCCAGGGCTGTTGCATCATCACTGTCATGCCCGGCGCGGTTGGCAGGGGTAGAGACATCTTCTGATGTTGCCACTCTCGAAGCTACAGATGCGGTGGTTGAATCGTCAGTTAATGGAGTTATCTTTGATTTAAATATATTTCCGGAAGAGATTGCAGCATCGCTATCAGAACCTGAGTGGCTGAGACTCGGCTCATCACTGCGGACAGCAACAACATCACGGGCAAAGGCCACGCCCTGACTTTGCTCGCCACTGGTGGATCCACATTGCTCATCATCCGGATCAGGGGGACGACTTCCAGCCATTTTTGCCGGTAACAGGGCATTGGGTTCCATAAGTTCCCTACTTTAAACTTGCAACAGCATTCTGAAAATCTCTGACAAAGTGTATGCCCAAAAGTTCAACTCACGGCAAAGCCCTTTGCTCATTAAAGTAACGAATACCCTTCCCTGACATCTGATCCATTTAAACAGACACAGCCCAACGTTTTTTCAGGAACAGGCACCTGCCACTATCGTAGATTTACATATAGGGATTTACGGTTGAGGCTGATTAGAATACCTCGTAAAACAGCCCTCCCCGCCGCAGGTTAACGCCAACATGTCGAATGCAACCGGCCTTCATAACAATGCTCCCGATAACCAGGAGCCACAGAAAAAAGAGCTGGACAACGTTGACCTTAAACTGGAAGGCCGTGACCTTCGCTGGCTTGAAAAAGTGGCCAGAGCCCCGCAACAGGAGCCCTGGAGTGTCATCATTCTGCAGTACGCATGGACGGCCGGCCCGGTCACCCTGATGGCCGCCTACTTTGGCTACTATTTTGCCTATGGCGAAATGATGCCGGTCGAACGGGCTTTTTATTTCCTCGGCTACTCGGTTATCGCGGTGGCACTGGGTATGGGCTACCGCCTGTTTCATAACATGACCCACGGTCGGCAACAGATAAGAGACCGGATAAACCTTCTGAACCTGATCGACCAGATTTCCGAGCTGATCTACCAGGTTCGTGACCTTGGCCAGGTGAATATGACAGAAAAACAACGTCGTATACACTCAGCAGGTATCCTGTTGCGCAAGCTTGATCTCGGCCCCGAGTGGGTTGCTGCCGCAATAGAAGACCTGACCGGTAACCAGCAACTGGCAAAACAGGCAGAGCGCATTGAAATATTCCGCCGCGCCGGACTTTATAACCGGATGCAAGACATCATCCATGAGGCCAAAGAAGAAGCAGACAGCGCCTGGCTCGCCCTCAATGAGAACCACCCACGAACCGCTGAGGCCCTGAAAAAGCGCCTGAACGGCATGGTTGCCCGCCCCCATGATGGACAGAAACGGGAACCCCTCTTTATTGAGCGGATTCTTTCCGCCATCGAGGAAGGCAATGAAAACCTGATGACCCTGCACGACGTGGAGGAGATACTCACCCTCTGTTTTGAGCTGATCTGCGGCCGGGAAATTGCCTACCTGAAACAGGGACGGGACAGCCTGCAATTAAAGCGTGCCCTGAAGAACTGGCAGATACTCTCCAGTAAATATCAAAATAATGAAAACCTGAAGCACAGTCTCACCATCTCGGAACAAACCATTTTCCTTGATCCACAAATCCAAAGGGCCATCGAAAGTGCCAATGCCACCAGTCTGGCCAATATTGAACCGGGCATGAGCGCCCGGACCAAAGCCGCCTGGGGAGAAGCGATGGCCGGTGCCGTGGCCAAGAACCTCGCCACCAGCGCGGAGAAACTGGCGCAAAACCTGATCCGTTATTACCGGGTGCCACTCAGTGACCAGACCATCAACTTTCTGGTTAAAACCTATAATGCCAGCCTGGAAAGGCTTCAGTTTATTGCCCGTTATGAGACACCATTGAGTGCTTCCTACTCTCTGGACAATGTCTCAGCCATGGAAGTTCCGGGGCCAAAAGATACCTGGCAAATTGATCTGTACAATGCCAAAAAGACCATCACCCGCCTGGGCCTGAAAGGCATGGCATAAACGGTGATCCAAAGCTACCAGCCGACCGTAGCTACCTGAACAGGACAATAAGTCAAACAGTATGCGGCATACCGAAATACACCTATTTTCTTACATAAGATACTATCTCTCGTTGATTACTTATTGCCCAGACCCGCTATCAAAGGCTAAATGATTTCACCGACCGTGTCTTTTCATACAAGGCCGCCGGATCCGGAACGCCCTCCGATTCCTGTTACCCTGTTGGGAGCCGCTGGCTGAAGCCACATTTACGTTCTATGATGCAGGTAGCTGGGCGTTACTCCAATTTTATCTATGGAGGAGTCGTATGATTCTGGAAGAAGTCATAGATCTCTCGCGCTTTCAATTTGCCATTACTGCGCTATATCATTTTTTGTTTGTTCCACTGACTATTGGCATGACCTTTATCCTTGCCATTATGGAATCCGTCTATGTGATGACGGGTAAACAGATCTACAAGGATATGACCAGATTCTGGGGCAAACTCTTTGGTATCAACTTTGCCGTGGGCGTCGCCACCGGCCTGACCATGGAGTTCCAGTTTGGTACTAACTGGTCCTACTATTCCCACTATGTTGGCGATATTTTCGGCGCACCACTCGCCATTGAAGCCCTGATGGCCTTCTTCCTGGAATCCACTTTCGTAGGCATGTTCTTCTTCGGTTGGGATCGCCTGAGTAAAGTGCAGCACCTGGCCTGTACCTGGTTGATGGCCATAGGCACCAACCTGTCGGCACTCTGGATTCTGATTGCCAACGCCTGGATGCAGAACCCGGTGGGTGCCGAGTTCAACTTTGAAACCATGCGCATGGAGATGACCAGCTTTGCCGACCTGGTATTCAACCCGGTGGCACAGGTGAAGTTTATCCATACGGTAGCGGCGGGTTATACCACTGGCGCTATTTTCGTCCTGTCCATTTCTGCCTACTACCTGCTGAACCATCGTGATATCGGCTTTGCCCGCCGCTCTTTCGCCGTGGCTTCAGGATTTGGTCTGGCGGCTATTCTGTCCGTTATTCTTCTGGGTGACGAATCCGGCTATGAGCTGGGCGATGTTCAGGAAGTAAAACTGGCTGCCATTGAAGCAGAATGGGACACCCACCCGGCACCGGCCAGCTTCACCGTGATCGGTATTCCTGACCAGGAAACCATGCAAACCGATTACGCCATCAGAATTCCTTACCTGATGGGCATTATTGCCACCCGCTCACTGGATGAAGAAGTCACGGGCATCAAAGACCTGATTGAAAACAAGATAGTCCGTATCCAGAGTGGCATGGAGGCCTACGACCTGCTGCAAAAACTGAAAAGCGGCCAGGATACACCGGAAAACCGGGCAGCCTTCCTGGAAGTGGTGGATGACCTCGGCTACGGCCTGTTGCTGACCCGCTACACCGACAACATTCCTGCGGCCACCGATGCCATGATCCGTCAAGCGGCAGAAGATGCTATTCCAACCGTATGGCCTCTGTTCTTTGCCTTCCGCATCATGGTTGGCTGTGGCGTCCTGATGCTGCTGCTCCTGGTGACGGCATTTGTCAAAACCGCCCGTCGCAATGAATACAAAAGTCGCTTCTTCCTGAAACTCTGCCTCTGGTCGCTGCCCCTTCCCTGGATTGCCAGTGAAATGGGCTGGTTTGTGGCAGAATTCGGCCGTCAGCCATGGTCGATCTCAGGCATTCTGCCCACCTATCTGTCGGCATCCACCCGGACAGTCACCGACCTCTACCTGAGCATCGCCGGCTTCACGCTTTTCTACGGCATCTTTGCCGTCATTGAAGTCTGGCTGCTGGTGAAGTACGCCAGACTGGGTCCAAGCAGCCTGCACACCGGCCGTTACCACTTCGAACAACAGCAGGCCCTAACCGATGCTGTGGTTTCTGACAGTCCCCTCCACGGAAAAGCATAAGGAGCGATGACGATGGATTATGAAATTCTCCGATTTATCTGGTGGGTACTGATCGGCGTCCTGTTTATCGGTTTTGCCATTATGGACGGCTACGATCTTGGCACAGCCAACCTTCTGCCATTCATGAGCAAAAACGACACTGAACGTCGTATCATGATCAATGCCGTTGCGCCCCACTGGGACGGCAACCAGGTTTGGCTCATCACGGCCGGTGGTGCGCTATTTGCCGCCTGGCCAACCGTCTATGCGACTGCTTTCTCCGGCTTTTACTGGGCAATGGTTCTGGTGCTATTTGCCCTGTTGATTCGCCCGATGGCTTTCGACTACCGCTCAAAACTGCCTGACCCACGCTGGCGCAACGCCTGGGACTTGGGACTGTTTGTCAGCGGTATTGTCCCATCCCTGGTATTTGGTGTTGCCTTTGGCAACATCTTTGTCGGCTTTGGCTTTGCGCTGGACGACTTTATGCGTTCCAGCTTCTCTGGCTCATTCTTCGACCTGCTCAACCCATTCTCACTGTTGTGCGGTGTGGTCAGTGCCGCCATGCTGACCATGCAGGGCGCTGTCTGGCAGAAAATGCGTTCTGGCGAACCCATCCGTCACCGTGCAGCAACGGTCGCCCGCTACTCTGCCCTGCTGACCATGGTGGCATTTGCCGCGGCAGGTTTCTGGGTTGCCCATATCAACGGTTACCAGGTCACCAGTATTCTGGATACCAATGCGCCATCCAACCCGCTGGAAAAAACCGTCACGCTTGCTCAAGGTGCCTGGCTGAATAACTACAGCCAATACCCCATCATGATCATTGCCCCGGTACTTGGCTTCCTGGGTACCCTAGGCGTCATGATCTTCTCCGGCACCAGACAGGATGGGCTTAACTTTACCTGCTCATCCCTGGCACAGGCCGGCATTATCATGACCGCAGGTTTCAGTCTGTTCCCGTTTGTACTGACCTCAAGTACCGACCCATCCTTCAGCCTGACCCTCTGGGACGCAACCTCCAGCTTTATGACCCTGGCCATCATGACCGGCGTTGCCGTGGTGTTTGTTCCCATCATCCTTGGCTACACCATCTGGTGTTTCTACAAACTCTGGGGTCGCATGACCGCCGAGCGCATTGAGAAAGAAAGTCATTCACTTTACTAAAGAGGCAGCCGAACAATGTGGTATTTTGCATGGATCCTGGGTGTACTGCTGGCTTGCGCCTTTGGGATTATTAATGTGATGTGGTACGAATTTCATTCGGACAATTTTGATAATGAAGTCAATGAGTTAGACTGATTGAAATTTTTTTAGGTTGCAATTTGATTGTAACCTGAGCCTCAAAAACGGTACCAAACCGTACCTTTGCTGCGTTTTGTGGTGAATGGTATTCGGGGAAAATGGTACCGTTTTTTTGTATCTATCTGGTACACCTTGGTTTTCCCACAACCATCGAATAAACTCCCGCCTCAACCACTGCATAAGAAGTGCTTTCAAACCATGAAAACCCGCGATCTGCTCAAACTTCCAGACCTCAAACTGGCCCAGGCCATCAGCACCATGAAAGGCAAGGAATGCGAGAAACACGCCAGGAACTACACCAAAATTCTGGGCATAGAATTTGAAAAAGCGATTATGCACGCCACCCACGCCGCCATGTTCAGCCAGAGCGACGAGCCGGTCAAACTGCGCACCTATAAAGCCATAGTTGATCTGGTGGCTAGCGATACTGAATACGGCGAAAGGGAAGCAACAATTCTTACTGCACTGCTATTAGCCCATATCAGCAAAAGAATGGATCGGGTTCAGTCCCTTGTTACTCAAACGCCACCATTTGCCATGTCGTGAAGTTCAAGCACTAACTATGAGTTCAAAGAAACCGACCTATACGCCACTGCAAGGCCAGTATCTGTCGTTTATTTACTACTACACGAAGATCAACGGCATGCCACCAGCGGAAAAGGATTTGCAGCGGTATTTTCAGGTTACTCCTCCCACCGTTCACCAGATGGTAGTGAAACTGCACCAGCTTGGCCTGATTAGTAGGGTACCTGGACAAGCCCGGACAATGAAGGTGGAGATTCCTGTTGAAGAACTGCCCTTTCTTGATTAAATAAACCGTTGGTCGCGAAATTAGCTCAGAACCTGCTCATTCCCAAAGTGGACAGCTTTTCCCTTTCCCTTCGCAAATGCACGACTACCGCCAAACACCTTACATGCGTACAATGACTATCTTCCCAAAATTTACCTCTGAGCTATCTGGTCCCATGCTCCCCGGCGTCAATAAAAGACAATGGTAAAAACCACGGGCGGTAGCGTACCCAGTTAAAACAAAATGGAACTGTAGCCGTGCTTCTGGACAACAAACAGAATGGTAAGGTGGGCGAAGAGCTACGCCGACACCTGACCAAAGGAACAAAGCTGTCTGTACTCTCTGGCCTATTCTCCATCTATGGTTTTGACTCGCTAAAGAAAGAATTATCTTCTGTAGAAGAAATACGTCTGTTGCTATCCAAATCACTGCAACCAGAAACAGCTCACAATACCCCCTTTGCTGAGCTAATCGGTGACCGCTGTGAATACCGCCTCAGAAATCAGCTCAACCAGATGCAAATCGCCAAAGAATGTGCCCGATGGATTGAGCGCAAAGTAGAAGTACGCTCCACCTGTATGGCCAATCAGAATATCTTCCATCTCAGCCAGGCAGATAACAACGATACCGCCATTCAGGGTAGTTCAAATTTCACCAGCACAGGGCTTGGTTACAGTGAGTCTGATCAGTTTGATATGAATATGTGCCTGACAGACAGCACTGCCACCCAAGGTATGCTGGAGTGGTTTGATGCCATCTGGGACAGCCCGTCAGCCAGCGACGCCAAACAACTTCTATTGGACCAGCTTAACCAGCTGACTCAAGATCAATCGCCCCAGTTCATCTACTTTCTGACCCTTTATCATCTGTTCAAAGATTTCCTGGAAGAGATCGACGAAGACAGCATTATCAAAAGCAAAACCGGTTTTAAAGATACCCTGGTCTGGAACAAACTCTACAAATTCCAGAAAGACGGTGTGCTTGGTGCCATCGACAAACTGGAACGCTATAACGGCTGCATCATTGCCGACAGTGTGGGCCTGGGTAAAACCTTCTCTGCCTTGGCAGTTATCAAATACTACGAACTGCGTAACGACCGGGTCCTGGTTCTTGCCCCCAAAAAGCTGCGGGAAAACTGGACCGTTTACACAGTGAACGACAAGCGCAATTTATTGGCGGCAGACCGGTTCAACTACGATGTACTCAACCACACGGACCTGACCCGCACCACCGGCATATCCGGTGAGATCAATCTGGAAACCATCAACTGGGGCAACTATGACCTGATCGTGGTTGATGAATCCCATAACTTCCGTAACAGCAGCTCCGCTAAAGAAGGTCATACCCGCTACTCCCGGCTGATGGATGACATCATCCGCTCCGGGGTAAAAACCAAAGTACTGATGCTCTCGGCAACACCGGTCAATAACCGGATGAACGACCTGAAAAACCAGGTCGCCTTCATCACCGAAGGGCAAGACACCGCCTTTGAAGCACAAGGCATCAGCAGCATAGAAATCACCCTGAAAAAAGCCCAGACCCAGTTTAATCAATGGCTAAAGCTCGACGAAGCACAGCGCAGCACCGAATCGCTTTTGGAAGGCATGAATTTCGACTACTTCAAGCTACTCGATCTTCTCACCATTGCCCGCTCCCGCAAGCATATTGAAAAGTACTATGACATCGCAGAAATCGGAGCCTTCCCGGAACGCCTGAAGCCACTCAATATCAAGGAAGACATCGACTCAAACGGCCAGTTTCCCCCGCTTAAAGAGATCAACCGCATCATTCGGCGCTTAAACCTCAGTGCTTACGCGCCACTGAAGTATGTCCGGATGGAAAAACGGGCAGAATATAACCGCAAATACGATGTTCAGGTCAATGAAGGTTCAGTGTTCAAAATGGTGGATCGTGAGCAGAGCCTGATTCACCTGATGCGGGTAAACCTGCTGAAACGGATGGAAAGTTCCATCCACTCCTTCGCACTGACCCTGAAAAAACTGCTCGGTGCCGTGGACTTGCTGCTGAGCAAACTGGACAACCATGCCAGCGATGAGGTTGAAGAACTCAGCATTAACGATATCGAGGTAGACTCCCCGGAGTTTGACGCTTACCTCATTGGTAAAAAGGTCAAAATCCTGATCAAGGATATCGATCACATCCTCTGGCGCCAGGACCTGGAAGAAGACCGCACCCGTCTGCAACAACTGTTAACGGAAGCTCAGGCCATCGATGCAAAGCGGGATGCCAAGTTGCATCGCCTGCAAGCCATCATTGAGCGTAAATGTCAGCAGCCTCTGAACCAGGGCAATAAAAAGGTGATTATCTTCACCGCCTTTGCGGATACCGCCCAATACCTGTATCAGCACATTGCGCCGTGGGTCAGCCAGCAGCTCGGGCTGCATACGGCACTGGTGACCGGAGCAGGCAGCAATAAAAGCACGCTCGCCGGTGTCAGCAATGACCTGAACAACCTGTTAACGGCCTTCTCGCCCGTCTCCAAAGAGCGAATCAAGGTGAATGATAGCCCCGGCGATGAGATTGATATTCTGATCGCCACCGACTGCATCTCCGAAGGTCAGAACCTGCAAGACTGCGACTTCCTGATCAACTACGACATTCACTGGAACCCGGTCCGCATTATTCAGCGATTTGGCCGGGTAGATCGCCTCGGCTCAAAAAATAGCGTTATCCAGCTCGTCAACTTCTGGCCCAATATGGAGCTGGACGAATACATCAACCTGGAAGCCCGGGTCAGTGGTCGTATGGTGCTGCTGGATATATCCGCCACTGGTGAAGAAAACGTCATTGAGCAGGACAGCGGTAAACAGATGAACGATCTGGAGTACCGCCGCAAACAGTTGCAGGAATTACAAGACAATGTTGTAGACCTGGAAGATATTTCCGGCAGTGTTTCCATTACTGACCTGACACTGAATGACTTCCGAATGGATCTGTCGGGCTTTATGAAAGAGCATCTGGGCGATCTGGAATCCGCTTACACCGGGTTATTTGCCGCCAGCGCCATTGATCCTGCGTTTATTCGCCAGACCGGTGATCACACCATTGAGCCGGGTGCGCTCTTCTGCTTAAGGCAACTCACTGCTCAAGAACCATCGTCGTCCGATGGCTATGCGCTGGCACCGCACTATCTGGTCTATGTCACCGACGACAATGAGGTGAAGTACCCGTTCAGCCAAACCAAAAAGATGCTGGATATCCTGAAAAAACAGGGGCTCGGTCATCACCTGCCCAGCCAGGAAGCCATTGACTCATTCAACGCCATAACCCGATATGGCAAAGACATGGAGCATTACCGGCAACTGCTGGAAACGGCGATCAGCAGCATTATTGGCACCCATCAAGAAAAAGGCATCGACAGCCTGTTCAGCCGTGGCGGTACGCGACTGAATCAGGGGCGCTTCCAGGGCATAGACGATTTTGAAGTGGTCAGTTTTCTGATCATACGGGAACCGGCTCAGGCTGCAGCCCCATGACCCTGAACGACTTTTACCAACAACTGGCCATACCCGATAGCTGCCGACTGCAACGGCGCATCTACAAAAAACAGCTGTTTAGTAACGTCGCCTTCAGCAAGAGCGACCAAAAACGGATCAATGAGCAGATCGACACGCTGGCGCTTCGCTACAGCCTGAGTCCGGAGACCATCAATATTTCCAGATACGAAGACCCACAGCGGGAATATCTGGAAATAGCGCTGCTGCAAATCACCCTGAAAAAGCTAACCAACACCGATAAACAAACGGCCAAACTGGCAGAGCTGATCCAGAAGGCGATTCCCTACCCCACCATTGTTGTGTT
The DNA here is from genome assembly GCF_049310165.1 of Endozoicomonas sp. ALE010. Classification (NCBI taxonomy): domain Bacteria; kingdom Pseudomonadati; phylum Pseudomonadota; class Gammaproteobacteria; order Oceanospirillales; family Endozoicomonadaceae; genus Endozoicomonas; species Endozoicomonas sp. ALE010. The sequence goes on from NZ_JBLYNV010000070.1 coordinate 16,799, forward strand.
TGTCCGGGAAAGTCAGATCGCCATCTCCCTTGCCCACAAACGGATCAACCTGGCCGACAGCAGCAAACTCACGCTTGAGCGCAGTTTCGATACCGGCTGGCTGGATTTATCGCGGCTCACCCTTAATCAGCAGGCGTTTCTTGCGGATTTTGCGCTACCGCGATGCAGCTTTATCAATTTCTACCAGTGCTATCAGGATCTGGTACGCCGGGTGGTGGCACTGAACTGCGCCGATTTGACCGGTCACTACACACTGACCAAAGACACAGAAAGCGAACGGCAAACCCGACTGGATCAGTTACGCAGCCACCAGCAACAGGTGTCGCTATTGCGAGCCGAACTGAAACAGGAAACCCGGTTTAACCACAAGGTTGAACTGAATATGCAGATTAAACGGCTGGATCAACAGATTCAGACGCTGAAAACCCAGCTGTAATTCATTAACGGATAGAGATTCCCTCCATGGAAAAAATCACCCAGGGCCATCATGGCAGCCTGAGCCTGGATATGGTTCAGGACAACATCAGCAAACTGAAACAGCTCTTTCCAGAATTGATCACGGAAGACGCCAGCGGCGCAAAAATTGATGTGGATGTGCTGAAAGAACTGGTGGGCAATCAGGTGATAGATGGTGATAAGGAACGCTATAACTTCACCTGGCATGGCAAAGCCGCCGCCCGTCGTCTGGCGCAAACACCCTCTACCGGCACCCTTCGCCCCTGCAAAGAAGAATCAAAAGACTGGGACACCACGCAAAACCTGTTTATTGAAGGTGATAACCTGGAAGTGCTGAAGCTGCTGCAAAAGAGCTATCACAAAAAGGTGAAGATGATTTATATTGATCCGCCTTATAATACGGGGAAGGATTTTATCTATCCGGATAATTATCGAGACAATATAAAAAATTATTTGGAGCTGACCGGTCAAGTTGGGGAAGAAGGTCATAAGCTTTCCGCTAACTCAGAAACATCAGGACGTTATCATACTCATTGGTTAAGTATGATGTACCCTCGGTTAAAGCTAGCAAGGAATTTAATAAAAGAAGATGGCTTTATCGCTGTAAGCATTGATGATGCTGAAATCAAAAACATGCTTGAAATCTTAAATGATATTTTTGGAGAGCAGAATCACCTAGCAACATTATGCTGGGATAAAAACAGAAAAAATGATGCTAAGTTTTTCTCTGTTGGTCATGAATACATGATTATATTTGCAAAAAACAAACAACTCCTCAAAGATTTAAATACAGAGTTGAAAGAACCTTTACCTGGCATTGCGCAAGCAAAGAGAATAATTGAAGAATCAACCAAAAAGCATAATTCTGATTGGGATAAAGTTAGAGAAGACTGGCTAAACTGGTTTAAAGAAATCCCCTTGTCTGATCCACGCAGAAGATTAATGAGGTACTCTAAAGTCGGACCTAGAGGTCCATATAGAGATGATGGCAATATCAGTTGGCCCGGTGGAGGTGGACCACAATATGAAGTTCTTCATCCTATCACAAATGAGCCAGTGCCAGTGCCCGGTAGAGGATGGGTATACCCTACAGCTGAAAGATTTTGGGAAGAGTATAACAATGGAAAAGTTGTATTCGGTGACGATCACCAAACTTCGGCTCGAATTGCCAGTTATCTTTTTGAGAGCAATGGTCAAGTCATGCCCTCTGTTTTTTACAGTTATGCGCAAACCATAACCCAAGAATTCATTGAACTTATGGGGGATAAAATATTCGACAACCCAAAAGGCGTTAGTGATCTTTATCGAGTAATTTCTTATTTAACATTAGAAAACGATTTAGTATTAGATTTTTTCTCCGGTTCATGTACTACTGCACATGCTGTCATGAAAATCAATTCAACTATCAACAAGAATCTAAAATTCATAATGGTACAGCTCCCGGAACCTTGCAATAAGAAAACTTTGGCATTTAATCATGGTTTTAAAAAAATATCTGAAATTGGCAAAGAAAGGATTAAGCTTGCAGGCGTTGATATTCAAAACAACCAAGATACAAAATACAGTGTTGATACAGGTTTTAAATCATTCAAACTCGATTCCAGCAATATAAAACCCTGGGATGCCGATTTCGACAACGTGGAAGATATGATTGCCGCAGCGGATGATAGCCTGAAAAAAGACCGCTCCGCCGACGATGTACTCTACGAAATCCTGCTGAAATACGGCCTCGACCTCACCCTGCCCATCGAAGAACACATTCTGGCCGGTAAAACCGTGCACAACATTGGCAACGGCGCTCTGATGATCTGCCTGGATGATGAAATCACTCTCGATGTCGTCAATGCCATTGGAGGCCTCAAGAAAGAACTGCAACCGGAAGTCATGCGCGTGGTGTTCAAAGACGCTGGCTTTGCTGACCCAGTCGTTAAAACCAATGCCATTCAGGTGCTCAAGCAGTTTGGCATTGATGATGTGAAAAGTATCTAAGGACGGGATAGACAATGAAGATTCAATTTGATCCCGATCTGGATTATCAAAAAGTGGCCATCGATTCGGTGGTCAGTGTCTTTGAAGGCCAGGAAACCTGCCAGACTAACTTTTCCGTACCGGCTTACAGTGCCCCTGCTGCCCATCAGGCTGATCTCTATCAGGGATCGGAATACGATGATCTGGGTGTGGGTAACCGATTGGAGCTGCTGCCCGATGAGCTGCTGGATAACGTGCGACAGGTGCAGCTGAATCAGGGCCTCAAACAATCCAAAAAGCTGAACTCCATGGACTTTACCGTGGAGATGGAGACCGGCACCGGCAAAACCTACGTTTACCTGCGCTCAGCCTTTGAGCTGAACCAGCGCTACGGCTTCACCAAGTTTATTATTGTGGTGCCATCGGTGGCCATTAAGGAGGGGGTGTTCAAGTCGCTGCAAATTACCGAGCAGCACTTTAAAGAGCAGTACAACAACGTTCAGTACGATTACTTTGTCTACGATTCTCAAAAGCCGGACCAGGTTCGCAGCTTTGCCACCAATGATTATATTCAGATCATGGTGATCAATATTGATGCCTTTCGCAAAAGCTTTACCGATCCGGATAAAGAGACCAAAGCCAACCTGATCCACCGAACCCACGACAAACTCAGTGGTATGAAGCCCATCGAGTTTATCCGTTCGACCCATCCGGTGGTGATTATTGATGAACCTCAGAGTGTGGACACCACCGCCAAGTCCAAAGAAGCGATTGCTTCTCTGAACCCGCTGTGTACCTTCCGCTATTCTGCGACCCATAAAGACAAGCACAACCTGCTGTACAAGCTGGATTCCATTGATGCTTACGAGCAGAAGCTGGTGAAACAGATTGAAGTGGCCCATATCGATGTGCGCGATGGGCACAACAAGGCCTACATCAAACTGCTCGACACCAGAAGCAATAACAGTGGCATCTCGGCAAAGATCGAAATGGATGTCATGCAGTCCGGCAAGGTCAAGCGGGTGGTTAAAACCGTCAAAGCCAACGATGACCTGTATGAGTTGTCTGGCGGTCGTGATGTCTATGAAGGCTATGTCATCAACGATATTTACTGCAAAACCGGCGATGAATACATCGACTTTACCAGCAAGCCCGATGAGATCCGCAAAGGTGAGCTGATTGGCGGTGTCGATGACGATGAGTTTAAGCGTCTGCAAATCCGCAAGACCATTGAAGAACATCTGGAAAAAGAGCTGTTGCTGATTCCCATGGGCATTAAGGTCCTCAGCCTGTTCTTTATCGATAAAGTCGCCAATTATCGCTTTTACCAGGATGGCGTTGCCCAGCCAGGCAAGTACGCCAAAATCTTTGAAGAAGAGTATGTCAATATTGCCCGCAAAGGGAAATATCGCAGCCTGTTTGAAGAGACCTCGCCAGAGGCGTTAGTGAGCCAGCTTCATAATGGTTACTTCGCCATTGATAAAAAGAAAGACAGCGCTGGTGAAGCACAGTTTAAAGACTCCAAACTCTCTGCCAAGGGCGAAGGCGGGAAAACGGCAGCGGATGAAAGCGCCTACAATCTGATCATGAAAGAGAAGGAACGGTTGCTGAGCCTGGACTGCAAACTGAAGTTTCTGTTCTCCCACTCTGCGCTGAAAGAAGGCTGGGATAATCCCAATGTGTTCCAGATTTGCACCCTGAACGAAACCGCCTCAGTGATTAAAAAACGACAGGAGATTGGTCGTGGTCTTCGCATTGCCGTTAACCAGCAGGGCGAACGGGTTCATGGTTTTGAGGTGAACACGCTGACCGTGATGGCCAATGAGTCCTATGAGGATTTTGTCGCCAGTCTGCAAAAAGAGATCGAGGAAGAAGAAGGCATTCGCTTTGGCGTGGTGGACGACCACCTGTTTGCCAATATCGTGATCAGACACCAGGGGGGAAAACCGGAATTTCTTGGCGCTGAGAAGTCAGAACAGATATGGCAACACCTGCTGGATGCCGGTTATATCGACAAGAAAGGCAAAGTTCAGGATGATCTTAAAACGGCGCTGAAGGAGGGCAACCTTGACCTGCCTTATGACGTGATGGCCCAATCAGAGCAGATTCAGGCAGTACTGAAGAAAGTAGCGGGCGGCCTTAACATCAAAGACAGCAGCAAGCGGGAAACGGTAAAACTGAATAAGGCTGTGTTCCTGGGTGAAGAGTTCAAGTCGTTGTGGGAGCGCATTAAATACCAGACCACGTACCGGGTGGATTTTGATCACCATGCCCTGGTAGAAGAGTGTGCCAAAACCATTGAGAAAGATCTGGTGGCCGGTAAAACCAAGTTTGAATACGCCAAAGGCACCGTCGCCACCAAGCGCAGTGGACTAGAGGTAACGGAGAGCAAAACTCAAACCTATACCTATGATGCCAAAGACTATAAGTTGCCGGACATCGTCAGTTATCTGCAAAACGCCACTAACCTGACCCGTCGCTCAATCGTCAGCATCCTTACCCGGTGCAACCGACTTGATGCCTTTCGTAATAACCCGCAGAAGTTCATTGATGAAGCCACTAATATCATCAAACTGGTGATGCGCCGATCTATTGTGGATGGCATCAAATACCAGAAAATTGGTGATGAACATTTCTACTGTCAGGAGCTGTTCCAGGATAAGGAGCTGAAAGGCTATCTGGGTAAGAATATGCTCAAATCCGGGAAATCGGTGTATGACCATGTTATTTACGATTCCGATGTAGAGCACGACTTTGCCGAAGCCTTTGAGAAAAGCGAAGAGGTGAAGGTTTACGCCAAACTGCCAGACTGGTTCAAAATTGATACCCCGCTGGGCACCTATAACCCGGACTGGGCGGTGCTTGTGGAGAACAATGGCAGCCAGAATCTTTATTTTGTGGTGGAAACTAAAGGCTCACTGTTCAGTGATGCCCTGCGGCCAACTGAGCAAGCGAAGATTGATTGTGGGCGGGAACACTTTAAGGCATTGGGTGAAAATGTTAGCTTTGCCAAGGCTAATAATTTTGAGTCTTTTGTTGATCAGGTGGCGGGATAAGCCACTTATTCAGTAAATAAAGGCAGCACTAACACAGCCGATTAACGCAGATTACGACTCTTTATACAGGTATTTCAATGTCACCAGGAAATTTTCTCGAGGGTTTGTTTTATAAAGCTTCATCAGAGCATTGGACTGATATTTTTATTTGGTTAATTCTGGGTGTATTTGTACTGGCTATTTTTGAGGCAAGACGTGGAAAACATTCACGTTTTCTCGAACATGCACCCAACGTCATGACTTCACTGGGTATTCTGGGAACCTTTACCGGGATTATCATTGGTCTGGTGCATTTCCAGCCCGATAAGATTGATGAGAGTATTTCATTACTGTTAGATGGTCTGAAAACAGCCTTTATCACCAGTTTGGTGGGTATGTTTGCTTCGATTCTCTTCAAAGCGTTGGATGCATGGAAATTTGCCCCGATGAGGGAAGATGGAGAAGAGAAAGAAGATGTAACCCCTAAGGATATTTACCAACAGCTATCAGGTCAGACAGAGCTTTTAACCCAGTTGAGAGAAAGCTTGGCCGGTAACGAGGAAGGCTCAGTTAATGGTCAATTAAAGAATCTTCGCAGCGATCTTCGAGATGCAGCCAAAAAACGTGATGAAGAGTATCAAGCTTTTTCTCTGAAGCTTTGGGCTCAAATGGAGAATTTTGCGGATATGCTCTCCAAGTCGGCCACCGAACAAGTTATCGAAGCTCTGAAGCAAGTTATTGTGGAGTTTAATCAAAATCTGACAGAACAATTTGGAGAAAACTTTAAAGCCCTGGATGCTTCGGTCAAAAAACTGGTGGATTGGCAACAGCAATATATGGAACAGCTGACCCAAATGAGCCAGCAATACGCAGAGGGAGTCAAAGCAATAGACAGTACCCGGGATGCCGTATCCACCATCAGTGAAAAAACAGGAGAAATCCCGGCGTCTATGGATCAGCTGAAAGCTGTTCTGGAAGTTAATCAGCATCAAATTGCGGAGCTCCAGCGCCATTTAGAGGCATTTGTAAATATGCGAGACCAGGCAGTTAAGGCAGTGCCTGAAATTCAGTCTCAAGTTAAGGGAGTAGGAGATCAGCTTCAGCAAGGCGCACAGGAAATGAAAAAGGTTATGTTGGAAGGTGCGACCCAATTCAGTACCTCCGTCAACCAGACCAATGCCTCTATTACCAGTATGGCCGATAGCCTCACAAGTAATGCCGACTCGATCACTACCACTTTGAAAGATGGATCTGAACAGGTTCATAAAACCACCAGAGATATGGTGGAGCGTCTTGAACACAGCAGTAAGAATCTTCAGGGTGAGCTTGAGCGATCTATTAGTGCAGTGCTTACCACCATCCAGGACCAGTCAAAGAAATCTCTTGGTGCTGTTGAAGGTCAAATCCGCGAGGCTGTCAGCCGTTCAGGCGAAGGGGTTAACAGACAGCTTGCGGCACTTGACCAGTCATTGCAGCAGGAGCTGAACCGGGTAATGCAAGAAATGGGTAAAGCACTGACCAGCATCACACAGAAGATGGCCGAAGACTATCACCGTATGGTTTCCACTCATAAGCCGCCCCGGGACAATGACAAGGGGTACGGTTACTGATGAAGAAAATCATAGGGCAATCCAGCAAGGCCAATCACCAGGACAGTGAACACTGGATGAATGTTTCCGACCTTATGGCCGGGCTGATGATGGTTTTCCTGTTCATATCCATTGCCCTAATGCGCTCTGCCATTATTGAACGGAACAAAATCAAAGATGTTGCAATTGCGTACCAGGGCAACCAGGTGGCTATTTATGAAAGTCTGATGGCAGAGTTTAAGGATGATCTGGCAAAATGGGATGCTGAAATTGACAGGGATTCTCTGGCTTTCAGGTTCAAATCGCCGGATATTTTATTCGACACAGGCAAGTCCGAAGTTACTGATTCATTCAAGCTTATTTTAAGTAATTTCTTTCCGAGATTTCTCTCTACCCTCGAACAGTTTAGTGATGTAGTTGAAGAAATAAGAATCGAAGGGCATACCAGCTCTGACTGGGAGGGTTCAAGTACGGAAGATGCATATTTCAATAATATGAATCTTTCCCAAAAAAGGACAAATTCTGTTCTGAAATATATTCATGATACAGAAGCCAATAAACAACGCAGAGATTGGATCAGAATGAATGTCGCTGCTGTTGGTTATTCGTCCTCAAGACCGATATTGACAGATGATGGATTGGAAGATGCCATTAGATCTCGTCGGGTTGATTTCAGAGTGGTTACGAACGCTGAAACACAAATAAGAAAAATTCTTGTGGAATAATCAATATGAAGCTTGACGTTGACTTTAGTGCTTTGTGGAATATTGCCAGCCAAATTGGAGCCCGTCGCAGTGACTTCTCACTGGATGAAGAAGTCAAACCTATCAAGGAAATTGATGTTCGTTTGGGCGGTGAGGGTATTGAGGTTAACCCGGAAGAACTGCAATTAAGGGGTGGTCTTTTCTCTTATGAGGGCCGGCAGGTAGTACTTTATATTCCCAACCATACGAACAGAGATATTGAAAAAGCATTAATTGATAAATCAGTCCGAAAAAAGTTTCATGTTGGCTTCTGTTCTCATCTTGAAAAAATGAAAAAACAAAAACAATTTGAAAAATATAAGGCAACAAATAATCTATCAGGCGAATTTCGTATTTTCGGAAAAAGTAAAATTGATCGAATCACAAAAGAAGGGGATGTCAGTCTTGATGTGTGCATGTACTGTCTTGAAAAGCTCAATTATCAGGGAGCTTCTGACAGAGCCATTCGCCGGACGGTAAGGGATTCCTTTGATATACCACAGTTTTTCTCCACTTATAGTTCCTTCTTTCCTTATTTACCCAGCGGTATTGGAGGCGACCCCAGTAAAGCAGACTATACACCTGATTGGCCAACTGTTTCTGCAAACTACAAGGCATCAAGGAGCTATACCTGTGAAAACTGTCATGTAAACCTGAATAGCCACAAAAGCCTGCTTCATACCCATCATATCGACACCATTCCAGGAAATAATCGCCCTGAAAATCTTCAGGCACTCTGTGTTGATTGTCACCGAAAAGAGCATGGTCACATGCATGTCAAACATCGTGACATGCAAATTATTACCCAGCTTAGACTGGAACAAGGTTTGATTGAGAAACAGTGGAGCAAGGTACTCCAGCTCGCCGATTCAGCACTCGATGGTGTGCTTAGAAAGTTACAAAAGAAAGGGTATCAACCTCCAGAAATTGGCTACTCAATCACCAACAATCGTGGTGATGTTATTGCTATCACCGATGTTGCCTGGCCTGAGAATAAATTAGCCATAACCATCGAAAAGATTGATCAGGCTATACCAGGCTGGAAGATTGTTCAGCCTGAAGATTTCTTATGAAAAAATAAAACCCTTGCCAATCAATAATGATCAAGTTGATGGGGTCGATATGGCTTGTATATTTATTGAACGTGATTCTCGTATATGCAGCCAGCCACTATCAAACTGTTCCTTGTCAAAGGCAGCCCAACCGGACTGCGTACCGCCGAAATTTCCAATTGGACAGGCAAGGCCATTGCCGGACCTCGAAGCGATCTTGATGATTTTCTGACTTGGCCAGAGTTGAGCAGCCCAGGGGTTTATCTGCTAACGGGCACTGATTCTGAGTCTGGAGATCCGGTTTTTTACATAGGCGAAGCAGAGGACGTTTCCAAGCGGCTGAAACAGCATGCCAAAAATGAGGAAAAAGACTACTGGATTCATACCTCTGCCTTTGTCAGCAAAGACGATAACCTGACGAAAGCCCATATACGCTACATAGAGGGAAAACTGATTCAGTTGGCTCAAACTAATAAGCGAACCATTATCATGAATAATGCTGCAAGCGGCTCTTCATTGCCTGAAGCGGATCGTGCAGAAATGGATGTTTATATTGAGCGCATGTTGCAGCTACGAAAACCGGGGTCGAAAACCGGGGTCGCGAAAACCGGGGTCGGGTCTTGATTCTTGATCTGATCGTCTTACACTTCCACTTCGTACTGCGCTAGGTTGGGCGCAACTCCCTTTACCTCCCCGTTCTGAATAAATGCCTTCTGCCCGACACTAACACCCTCCCCCTTAACTGTAATCACCGAACCACTCCGAAGCTCTGCCTGACTGGTGCCATTGCCGTTATTGGCGGTAATGGTGGCCACGATCCGCATCCCTTCAGGAATGAGTGCTTTGAACTGCTGCCAGATATTTGTGGTTGCCATTAGTAGTGCCTCTCCAATTCAATGCTTTGAATAACGGTTCCCACGCCACTGGCACTGATACTGGTCGCCAGACAGAGGGCTTTGCATATTCTGGTAAACGTGAACGCTAATTCTGGTAAGCGTGAACACCTCCGCTTACCCAAGCACTGCCCTCCTTTATTTGTAGCCTGAG